>JABDJG010000206.1 GCA_013002595.1 Hyphomicrobiales bacterium
TTCGTGCCGATGACCAGGGCCGAGGTCGCCGCGCTTGGCAAGAACCTAAAATTCCTGGTGTCGGAAGGCTATATCGCGATTGCCGACTGGAATGGCGAGCCGGCGGCGATGTCGATCACGCTGCCGAACATCAATGAATGGATCGATGATCTCGGCGGCAAGCTGTTGCCGCTCGGCTGGTCGAAACTGTTGTGGCGCATGTTCGCTGCACCACCGCACACGGTGCGCATGCCACTGATGGGTGTCCGGCGCGAATTTCGCGCCTCACCGGTCGGAGCGGCGCTGGCACTTGGCGTCATCGATGCGGTGCGGTCGTATCACGTCTCGAAGGGGACGACCCGGGCCGAGCTGTCCTGGATCCTGGAAGACAACACAGCGATGTGCCGGATCCTGGAAGGACTGGGGGCCGAACCCTACAAAACATACCGGGTCTATGAACGCACCTTGTGACCAGCCCAAGTGGAGCGCCGTCGTGCTGGCGGCCGGGCGCGGCAGCGCAGACCCGCTGGCGTCGCACTTTGGTGTCTCGCACAAATGCCTGTTGCCGGTGGCAGGCACAGCGATGCTGAAAAGGGTTGTCCTGGCGCTCCACCAGCACCCGCGTATCGGTGAGATCATGGTCTCGATTGAAGATGAGGCACTGCTGCCGGCGGCGCTGGGCGAATTGGCAGGCGAGGTCCGTTTTACCGCTTCGCAGGCCAGCGCGGCGCAATCCGCCGGGGCTGCCCTGCGCAATGTGGCCAAAACCTATCCCGTTCTGCTAACGACGGCTGACCATGCCCTGCTCGATCAGGAAATGCTCGATCACTTCATCAACGCATCAGACGGGTCCAGCAGCGATCTAACTGTTGGCCTGGCAAGCGCCGAGACGATTTTGACCGAGCACCCTGACGCCAAACGAACGTTTCTGGCGTTTGGGCCGGACCAGGTTTCAGGCTGCAATCTGTACGGGATCATGACCGAACGAGCCCAGAAGGCCGTCGATCTGTGGCAGACCGTTGAAGCCAACCGCAAGAACCCGCTGGCCATCGTGCGGGCGTTTGGTATCTATGCATTGGTGCGCTATGTGACCGGAACGATCACTCTGGAAAGTGCCTTTGCCATTGCCTCGCGGCGACTCAGCATCAGCGCAAAGCCGGTGCTGTTGCCGTTCGCCAATGCGGCTGTTGACATCGACAAGCCCGAAGACCACGAACTGGTCGAGCGGATATTGAGTGGTTAGAGCATGTTGCGTTCAATCGGCAGCGGCCCGCTACAGAGAGCTACCAGCCGGCCACCATCTGGCGAGCGTGCTGAAGATCGGTGGGGAAATCAACCTCACACCAGGAATGGCCCGAGAGATCACTGATACCGATCTCGGTCTGCTTGGCAAGCTGGCCAACGGCGGCCGGGAACCATTCGGTCAGACCGGAGCGCTGATGCATCATCTGGTCGAGCACATCGCAGTATTGCCGGCAGCCCTCGCCGCGGAACACGTAAAAGCCGATGGCTTCGGCATCGACAGCCTCGATCGGCAGTTTCTTGCCAACCTCGGTCAGGCGCGGACCATCGAGCATCACTTTCATGTCGTCGGCGTCATACTGATCCTTGCAGTTGATCGCGACCGTGACATCGCCGGGCGAATCAGTAAGCAGCTTTTCAACCAGCGGGGCCTGAAAAACATTGTCGCCGTTGACCTGCACGAAGGGTTCGCGCATTTCGTGCCGGGCCATCCAGCAGCTCGCCAGATTGTCGGCAACGCAATAGAACGGGTTGTAGACCGAGCGGATGGTCAGGGCACGTTCGGCGGCAATCTTTTCAAATTCCTCGTCCATTTCAGCAGCGCCATAACCGGTTATGACAACGAATTCGGTGATGCCACAGTCGGCAAAAGCATCGATCTGACGGCCGATCAGTGTGCGGCCGCCGATATCGAGCAGGGCCTTGGGAACGTCAGCCGTCAGGGGAAGAAGACGCTTGCCCTGGCCGGCACCCAAAATGATAACCTTCACGATGCTTGAACCTTTGTGCCCGATGCGCGTATGAACTGGCGGTTCAATCGCACTCCACAGAAGCGAAGTCAACGCCGCGCATGTTCCGCCTAGCCCATCTGTCAGACGTTCATCTCAGTCCCCTGCCATGGGGCGGCATCGGCGATTATATGGGCAAACGCATGATTGGTTTGCTGTCGTGGCACCTGCGGCGCAGAAAGGTACACAAGACACACATCCTGGCAAAGATCGTCGCCGACATGAAGGCCGCGCAGGCCGATCATGTCGCGGTGACCGGGGATCTGGTCAACATCGCGTTGCCGGCCGAATTTGCCCACGGCCAGCGCTGGCTTGACGAACTCGGCGCGGCGCAGACGGTCAGCTTTGTGCCGGGCAATCACGATGCCTACGTCGATGTTGCCTGGCAGGATGGTCTGGCTGGGTGGCAGGACTACATGACCGGTGATCTGCAGCTTGTCCCGGCAACGCAGAACTGCTTTCCCTATGTGCGCCAGCGCCGCAACATTGCGCTGATCGGTGTGTCAACCGCGGTGCCGGCAGCCTTGCACCGGGCCAGCGGGACGCTCGGCGCCGAGCAGCTGGCGGCACTCAAGAAATTGTTGGAAATTCTGCGCGAGCGCGGGTTTTGTCGGATTGTCATGATCCATCACCCGCCGTTGCCGGGCCAGTGCGTCACACGCAAAGCGCTGACCGATGCTGGTGATCTGAAGAGCGTCCTGGAAACCGAAGGCGCTGAACTGGTATTGCATGGTCACAATCACATGCATATGCGTGAGACGCTGCAGACACGGCACGGCAAATCGCATATCATCGGCATTCCTTCAGCGTCAGCCGCACCGGGCGAACACAAACCAGCTGCAGCGTGGTATCTGTACACGGTCCGCCGGCAGGAAAAACGCTGGCAGATTGAGGTTGAAGTTCGCAATTACGATGGCAGTTCGGACACAATCATGCCAGAAACGCCGTTCAAGCTCGATTGCGGATGAGGCACATATCTAGGGTCAGGGCCCATTGATTTCATGCAATTCTGTTTGACCCTGAGGGCTCGAATGCTGGTAAACAAGCGCAAGACAAGGCTTGGTGCCTTGTCGAGCATTGTTTGCCTGCAGGCGGGCCCTCAGGGTCAAACCCTCAAGGGCGCGTCAGATTTGCCTGCTGAGTGCGTTAGACAGGCTTGAAAACCGGGCGGTATCCTGCGCCTTTCTGCCTGCTCAGCAGGCAAATCTGACGCGCAGAATGGATGAAATTAATGGGTCCTGACCCTAATAGACGGAAGACGGCCATCGCTAACGAAACACAACTGAAATTCGGCTATCCGGACACCTTGATCGCCGAATATGATCACTGGTGTGTTCTGGTGCGCGCAGGCCAGGCAACGCTTGGCGCGATGGTGCTGGTATGTACTGAATCTGCTACCAGCTTTTCAGCCATTTCACCGGCCGCCTTCGGCGAATTGGGCAGCGTGATCGGTGATATCGAGACGGCATCGAAAGCCTTTCGCGAATGGGACAAGATCAATTACCTGATGCTGATGATGGTTGATCCCAATGTCCACTTCCATGTGTTGCCGCGCTATGGCGAGCCGCAAGCGTTCGGCGAGCTGGCGTTTGAGGATGGCGGATGGCCGGGGCAACCCGATCTTGCCGGTGGTGTGAAACTGTCGCCCGAACAGATCGGCCAACTGGTCGCGGCGTTGAAAGCCGTTTGGCCAGGGGCCCGCTGAGTGTTTCTAGTTGATCGATATGTCATCCGGCAGGTGATGGCGCCGCTGGCGATCGCGATGACGATCGGCCTTTTGGTGCTGTTGTCGGAACGGCTGGTACGGCTGCTCGATGTGACGCTCGGCAAGAAGAATTCAATCGGCGTCATCTTCGAGCTTTTGGGCTATCTGGTACCGCATTATCTTGGCCTGGCGATTCCGGCAGCGCTGTTTCTTGGTCTCTTGTTCGGGTTCAACCGGCTGTCAAAGGACAGTGAGATCGATGCTTTTATGGCCGGCGGGGTCGGGCTGCACCGGCTGGCGCGACCGGTGATCGTATTGTCTTTGGTGTTTGCGGTGCTGTCGTTGGCGATTTTCGGCTGGCTGCAGGCACACACACGCTATGCCTACCGTGCGGTGTTGTTCACGGTAAAGAACGTTGAAGTCTTCTACCTTGCTGAAGAGGGGGTGTTCATGCAGGCCGACAGCCGCACCTTCATTCTCGACAAGCTGGAGCGCGGCGAGGGTTCGTTTGAGAGGATTTTCCTGTACGACTACCGCGGCCCCCAGGGCTCTGAAACGGTCACCGCGGTCAATGGATCGCTGATCGAGCAAGACGGCGATCCGCGGCCGGTCCTGCGGCTCAACGATGGCCACCGCCTCAAGATCGAGGGCCGTCCGGATTTGCGCGGCGACACCAAACTGCCGACATCAACATCAGGCACGTTCAAACAGATCGATACGCCGCTGGGCAAGATATCCGGCACAGTGTTTCGGCCACGCGGCATCGATGCGCGAGAAAGGACACTGCCGGAGCTGTGGTCGATCCTGCGCGGCAACGAACCGGTCAACAAGATGAATGAGGTGCAGGCCGAATTCCACAAGCGGCTGGTTTCGGCAGGGACAATCCTGATCCTGCCCTTCCTGGCCTTGCCGTTCGCGCTGGGGACCCGCCGTGGCCAGCGCGCCTACCGGTTTGCCGTCGCCCTGGTGATTCTGGTTGCCTATCATGAGATCATCGAGCAGGGCGCTGTCGCGACCAAAATCAGCCAGGACGCTTCGCCCTATCTGACGATCTGGCTGCCGTTCATCTGTCTGACCGTATTTGCCCTGTGGCGGTTCTCGATTGTGTGTTTCAGCTTGCGCAAGGACCGCCTGGAGCCGATTTACGATTATCTCGCAGAGATCATTGGCAGGTGCCGTGAGATGTTGCTGCGCCGGATCGGAGGTCCGGCATGAGGACCATTGGCTGGATGCTGACCCGCATGGTCGTGATGCGCTTCATCATGCTGATGTTCGGCATATGCGCGTTTTTCATCACACTTGATGTGTTTACCTATGCAGACGATGTGCTGGCGCTCAACGGTGGGCGGCTTGGTGCATTGGGCACCTATGCTTTTCTGCTGCTGCCGAGTGCAGCTTCGACATTTCTGGCGATGTGCGTGCTGCTCAGCCTGCTCTTGACGCTGATCGAATTGAGCTACCGCAGTGAAACGGTGGCGCTGTGGGCATCAGGCATTCCGCCGTTTCGCATTCTGATCATGCTGTTGCCGCTTGGCGCGCTCCTGGGTGGTGTGAATTTTCTGATCAACGATCAGGCCGTCACACGGGCCTCGCCGGTACTGCATAACTGGGGCATCGGCGATTACGGCAAGAAACAACTTAAGGTTGGCGAGCAGGATCTGATCTGGATGCGCGCCGAAAACGATATCCTGCGTGCCGTCGGGTCCAACCCCCAGGCGACTGAATTGACCAATGTCACGATCTTCCGGCGCGATCAGAAGGGTCTGCTGACCGAACAGATCATGGCCGACAGCGCAGTCCTGATGAATGATCGCTGGAAACTGAGTGATGTGGTGATCTACTACCAGGAAAACCTTTTGCCGAACCGCGTCAAAACACTCATCTATAGCAACGCCTTGCGGCCCGCACCAATCGGGGCACGATCGGGGGACCCCGAAGAGATGTCGTTGAACGATCTGGAGTATTTTATTGTGAATTCCGGCTTCGGCATCCGCCCGGCACATGTCTACCAGACCTGGTGGCACAAGCGGATTTCCCTGCTGACATCGGCCTGGCTGATGATTGCGCTGTGCCTGCCGCTGGCGGTGCGATACCGGCGCGGCGGAGGGATCGCAGTGATCCTTGGCTTCGGCATCGCGATCGGGTTTTCGTTCTTCATATTTGACGGCATATCGCTGACCATTGGCGAATTGGGTATCGTGCCGCCGTGGATGGCGGCATGGACCCCGGTACTGGTCTTCTCGGGCCTTGCGGCAAGCTTGATGCTGCGCGCCGAAACAGTTAGTTAGAGTCGACGCCTGCAAGCAGATATTTCCAAAATTTCAACGCAAGAGTTCTCGTGAGCAAGCAACCACTAAAGCGCGGTAAGGCCAAGCCTCGAAAGAAGGCCAAAGCCAGCACGGCCAAGCGCGCCAGCAGGCCACCCAAGGCCGTTGGCGAGCGCTTCTTTGAGCCCGTCTTGTGTATTGTCGACGTTGTTGAGAACAGCGATGAACGGGTTTTCGGATTGAGTACGGCGGACCGGCTCAAGCGGCAATTTGCTCAAGCCGGTATCACCGATGTGCTCGATCCAGTCGCTGCGTCTACCCGAAACGGGCCGGTGATATTCGTGCGCAGCGATATTGTCATCGACCACCCTCTTATCCCCGTGCTGGCCAAGCGGCCCAACCTCCTGCTGGTCAGCGATGAGGATAGCGATGCCCGGCTCGCCGTCACCTTGCTGGGACTTCAGATGGATGACGCGGTTGCGTTGTTGGCTGGCGATGGACCCGGACCGGAGAAACTGAAACTGCTGGTGCGCTCGCCATCGGGGCTTGAAGTTGCCTTCTGGAAGGGGCTGCGCAAGCGTGAAACGCCTTATGCTGAAAGACTGACAGGGCAGAACAAGCCGGCGATCGAGTGGCGCATGTTCATGGGCACCTACAAGGGCGCCACGGATTTCGTGACCAAGCATGTCTGGCCGAGGCCTGCGTTTCATATCACCCGCAAGCTGGCTGACACGCCGGTAACGCCGAACATGGTAACAGCGGTCAGTGCATTGTGCGTCGCGCTGGCATTCTGGTTGTTTCTCAGCGGCCATTTCCTGGCCGGGCTGATGGCGGCCTGGATGATGACGTTCCTGGATACCGTCGACGGCAAGCTGGCCCGTACCACACTGACGTCAAGCAAATGGGGCGATATCTTCGATCACGGTATCGATCTCATACACCCGCCGTTCTGGTATGCAGCCTGGGCCGTTGGGCTGATGCAGGGCACCAGTTCGTGGAGCCCGTACACGCTGTGGTGGCTGCTTGGCATCATCATTGCCGGCTACATCGTACAAAGACTGATGGAGGGTATCGCGATCAAGTGGCTCGGACTTGAGATCCATATCTGGCGGCCAATCGATACACTGTTCCGGCAGGTGACGGCACGGCGCAATCCCAACCTGGCTTTGCTCAGCGTATTTTCGATTGTTGCCCTGCCGGACTGGGGGTTTGCCGCGGTTGCCTTGTGGACCGCGCTGTGCCTGGGTCTGCACGGTGTCCAGCTGTTACAGGCGTTCAGTGCAAAAAAAGCGAGCGGCGAGCTGGAGTCCTGGATGAATGTTTCGGCGCCGGTGCAATGAACAACGGATTGATCGTCAACCCCAAGTCAGGCAAGGAACGCGGTGACGGCCTGGCGCTTGCCGACAAACTCGCCGGCGTAGCGGGCGTCCAGGTTGCGGTTCTCGAACGCTTTGAGGACCTGGTTCCAAGGCTCACCGATATGGCCGAGCAGGAAGTTACCACCCTGTTCATCAGCTCCGGTGATGGCACCGTGCAGCAGATACAGACCGAGTTGGCCGAGCGCAAGCTGTTCCGTTCATCTCCCGAGCTTTGTCTATTGCCGCACGGCACGACCAACATGACAGGTGCCGATCTCGGGCTGAAAGTGAAGAACATCGACGAACAGGCACGCATTATTTCCGACCTCGACTATTGCCGGGAGCGGACCGCGGGCAAGGTCCGGGCAACGGTCCGTGTCGCCAATCCGGCAGACGGCAAGGTGCGGCACGGCATGTTCGTTGGCACCGGAGCCGTGTGGCGCGGTACGGCGTTCTGTCAAAAGGTTGTGCATGAAAAAGGACTCAGAGGCGACTGGGCGACATTTGCAACCCTTGCAACCGCTGTCGGCAAGGAACTAATTTCAAGCAAATCTGAAGGCCGGAACCGGATAGCGCAAGGCAATTACATGAACGTCAGGACAGGCCTCGGGCGCGACATCGAGGGCAACCAGTTGCTGTTTCTGGCAACGACACTGGACAAGCTGATCCTGAAATCGCGGCCGTTCTGGGGACCAAGGACTGGAACGATGCGGGCGAGCATTTTTCCCTATCCGCCTCCAAGTGTACTACGCTGGCTGTGGACGTCGATGTACGGCTCCTCCGACCGCAAGATGCCGGAAGGGTGTCACAGCTTTTCCAGCGATGTGATCACTATCGAAACCCGGTGCACGTTTGTTATCGACGGGGAGTTTTTCGAGCCTCCGGCCGGTGAACCGCTGCGGATCGAAAAGGGAGCCGAGTTCATCTATCTGTGCGGCAAATGAGCCTCAGCGACATAGTTTCCAGCAACCTCGATGCTGAGCTGGTCATGCCCGTTGCAGCGCTTGCCACGGCGATCCGGGAACAACATGGCACCGAGACGCTGGCAATCCTGGTTTATGGCTCTTGTCTGCGCGGAACGCCGCCAACCGACAGTCTGATCGACTATTATGTGCTGACCGCCACAACCCTTGCGATAACCGGCAACCCGTTGAGCCGCCTATTATGCCGGCTGGTGCCGCCCAACGTCTATTTTGCCGAGCACACAATCGAAGGCACCACCTACCGGGCAAAATATGCAGCGCTCACCCTCGACAGCTTCAAACACAAGGTTGCCCTGACAACGGCCAACCCATATTTCTGGGCGCGTTTTGCACAACCGGTGGCGATGGCTTATTGCCGCGATGAAACGGTGCGTCAGCAGGTGATTGCTGCCCTCGAAACAGCGGTGCGCACCATGTTCGCCAAGATCGCGCCGCTGTCAGATGGCGATGCCGATGCAACTGCCATATGGGAGCGCGGATTGAGCGCAACCTACGCCAGCGAACTGCGCTCGGAAGGATCTGGCCGGTCGCGACAGATTGTCCAAGCCAACGAAGCGTATTATAGAGCGGTGACCCGGGCCATCAGGGCGGGCGGCGCCAATTCGGATGCAACGGGGCACGACTGGGCGCGGGCGCAGCGCAATGGCAAGCTCTTGTCTGTTGCAAGACTGCTCAAGGCCGCCTTTACCTTTCGTGGCGGCGCCGATTATCTGGCCTGGAAAATCTCGCGGCATTCCGGCCAACCGGTCGAACTTACCGACTGGCAAAGGCGGCACCCGATCTTGGCCTCCCTGACCCTGTTGCCGAAATTACTGAAGTCCGGCGCGGTCAAGTGATGATCAATCCAGGTGCAGAACATAACCGGCGCCACGCACGGTTTGCAGATAGGCCGGCTGGGACGGGTTGTCCTCGACCTTGCCGCGCAGCCGGTTGACCAGCACATCGACACTGCGGGCGTTGTCTTCAGAGCCAGGCGGGGCAAGATCATGACGCGCCACCGGCTGGCCGGCGCGCTGTGCCAGCATGCGTAACAGGTCGCGCTCGCGGGTGGTGAGCCGCACCGGCTGATTGTTGCGCTTGAGTTCACCGCGCTTCAAGCTAAAGGTGCAGACACCGAAGCTCACTTCGTCCATGCCGGAAGCCGGACTATGGCGCTTGAGAATGTTCCGGATGCGCAATAATAATTCCGTCGGCTCAAACGGTTTGGCAAGATAGTCATCGCTGCCCGAAGCCAGGCCGGCAATACGGTCATCGCTCTGCGACAAGGCGGACAGCATCAGTATCGGCACGTTGTTGGCCACCTCGCGCAACGACTGGGTGAATTCGACGCCGCTCTCATCGGGCATCATGACATCGAGAACCAGAAGGTCAAATTCCAGGCCGGCCATCTTCTCGCGCGCCGTCTGCGCGTTCGCGGCAACCGATACCCGAAACCCGTTGTCGCGCAGATACGAGCGCAGCAATTCACGGATGCGGGTATCATCATCGACGACCAGAATATGGGCAAGATCGTCTTTCATGGGTCAGCTCATCACGCCGGCGGTTTGCCGGCATCGCCGATCAGGCTGAGAACATGGTGCCGGTCATCCTGGTCGATCATGGCAAAAAGGGCCTCTCGGAAAGCTTCAGATGTTTGGGTGTCAATATCACCAAGCGCAGAGCGAATACGCGCGATCTGAGGCGTGATCAGCCGGCCATGCAGTTCGCTGCCCTCAGGCGTGAGATAAAGCAAACGCTGGCGCCGGTCGCGCGATCCTTCGCGCTGATAGACAAAACCCTTGTCGATCAGGTCGCGCAGCACCCGGCTCAAACTCTGTTTGGTGATGCGCAGGATGTCGAGCAGTTCAGCGACATGCATGCCCGGGTTGCGGCCGACAAAGTGAATGACCCGGTGATGGGCACGGCCAAATCCATAATTATCAAGAATATGATCGGGGTCGGACACGAAATCACGATAGGCAAAGAACAGCAATTCGATCAGCGCGACGATCTCGTCCGGCGCATCATGTCCTGCTGCCAGCCGGTCCGTAGCGGGTTTACCCGCGGTATCCAAATTTATGTCAGCCATATTGACATATTTTACCGCCGTTGATACGAAATTCAATCCCGTATGTCAGTTTATAGGCTGAATATCCGGTTACTGGCAAAGGCTTGGCCGGGCAGTCCACGGCCGTTTCAAGGAGAGTTTCAATGGCAGCATTCGACCAGCACGAAGGTGTGATCTGGATGAATGGCTCATTTGTCGAATGGTCCGAGGCCAATCTGCACGTGCTGTCGCACGGATTGCATTATGCCTCAGGCGTGTTCGAAGGCGAGCGCGCCTACGGCGGCGAGATCTTCAAACTGACCGAGCATACCGAGCGGCTGTTCAAGTCAGCCGAGATCATGGATATGGAAATCCCCTACACGGTCGAAGAAATTGACGAAGCCACCCGGCAGACGCTGGCCAAGCATGGTCTTGCCGATGCCTACATTCGCCCGATCGCCTGGCGCGGCTCGGAGATGATGGGTGTTTCGGCGCAGCAAACAAAGATCAATGTCGCGATCGCGGTGTGGGAATGGCCGGCCTATTTCGACCCGGCACAGCGCCTGAAAGGCATCCGGCTGGATATGTCTGAATGGCGCCGGCCCGATCCGCAGACCGCACCGTGCCACGCCAAGGCGGCCGGCCTGTACATGATCTGCACCTTGTCGAAACATGCCGCCGAGCGCAAAGGCTACGCCGATGCGATGATGCTCGACTGGCGCGGTCAGGTTGCCGAGGCGACCGGCGCCAATGTGTTCTTTGTCGAGGGCGGCGAGCTGCATACGCCGACACCGGACTGTTTCCTCAATGGCATCACCCGCCAGACAGTCATCGGGCTGGCCCGCGAACGGCAGATCAAGGTTAACGAGCGGGTCATCATGCCCGATGAGATGGCCGGCTTTGAGCAGTGCTTCATCGTCGGTACAGCCGCTGAAGTAACGCCGGTTTCAGAGATCGGGCCGTATAATTTTGCGGTCGGTGAAATCACCAAAACGCTGATGGAGGACTACGCCGTGGCGGTCCAACCGAATGACGTTGCCTGAATCTAAATCCGGCGCAGATCGACCGAGTTGATGATGTGGTCGGCGCCCTTGTATAGGATGAGGTCGGCGCGCTGGCGGGTTGGCAGGACGTTTTCGCGCAGGTTGAGCAAGTTGATGGTTTCCCAGATCCGGTTGGCGGTCTGGCGACTTTCGTTGTCACTCAATGAACCATAGCGGTGAAAGTACGAGCGCGGGTCCTGGAAGGCGGTCTCGCGCAGTGTGAAGAACCGGTCGATGTACCAGGTTCGCAGCACCTCTTCATCAGCGTCCATATATATCGAATAATCGAAATAGTCCGACACATAGGGTATCGCCTTGCCGTCTCGCGGCGGCTTGCCGGTCTGCAGGACGTTGAGTCCCTCGACGATGAGAATGTCCGGCCGGTCGATGGTGATGGCCTTGTCGGGAATCACATCATAGGTCAGATGCGAATAGACCGGCGCCGTAACATTGCGGCGGCCAGCCTTAATGTCCGACAAGAAGCGCAGCAGCGTCGGAAGATCATAGCTTTCGGGAAAGCCCTTGCGGTTCATCAGGCCTTCACGCTCGAGCGTCGCGTTCGGCAGCAAAAAGCCATCGGTCGGCACCAGATCGACCTTGGGATGGTTTGGCCAGCGCGCCAGCAGGCTCTGCAAAATACGCGCGGTCGTGCTCTTGCCGACGGCAACGCTGCCGGCCATGCCGATGATGTAGGGAACTTTATGATGATTGCCGCCGAGGAACTCTTCGGTGGCGTTGAACAGTTCCTGGCGGGCGGCGACATACAGGTTGAGCAGACGCGACAGCGGCAGGTAGATCGCCACCACTTCATCAAGATTGACGCGGTCATTGAGGCCGCGCAGTTCTTCAAGCTCTTCAGCGTTGAGGGTCAGCGGCGTATCGGCGCGCAGCTTGGCCCACTGGCTGCGGGAAAAGACGCGATAGGGCGACAATTCTGTTACGGGCTGATCCATCAGTCTTGCTGCCGGCTTGCTTTTTCTTCAAGGCCACCCAAGGCGAAGCGTTTTTCCAGCTCGGCCATCACATCACCGAGCGGCACATCGGTCGCCGACAGCAGGACCAGCAGATGGTACAGCACATCGGCAGCCTCGCTGGTGATATGTTCGCGCTCGCCGGTCATCGCAGCAAGGGCGATCTCAACCGCCTCTTCGCCGAATTTCTTGGCGCACTTTTCAACGCCTTGCGACAGCAGTTTGGCAGTATAGGACGCGGTTGGCGGTGAGCCACGCCGCGCTGCGACGGTGTCGGCAAGCGCTGCCAGAACATCGAGGCGGTGATCGGTTGATTCGCTCATCGAGCTGACCCCTAACTACACGTTCAATCCAGCCGTACGGCAACGCCGCGCTCAGCCATGTGCTGCTTTGCTTCAGCAATCGTATAGGTTCCGAAATGAAAAATCGATGCGGCCAATACGGCTGTTGCGCCACCATCGACAATACCTTCGGCCATGTGGTCAAGATTGCCGACCCCGCCGCTGGCGATCACCGGGACCGGAACTGCATCAGAGATCGCCCTGGTGAGCGCGATGTCAAAGCCGTTGCCGGTGCCGTCACGGTCCATCGAGGTGAGCAGAATCTCGCCGGCACCGAGATCGACCACCTCTTCGGCAAATTCAATGGCGTCAATGCCGGTCGGGGTGCGGCCGCCGTGGGTAAATATCTCCCATTTGTCCGGCGCTCCAGCTTTAGAAACCTTCTTGGCGTCGATGGCAACGACGATACACTGGCTGCCGAATTTTTCTGCAGCGGCGCGGACGAACTGCCGGTCCCTGACGGCTGCGGTATTGATCGAAACCTTGTCGGCACCGGCCAGTAGGAGCCGGCGGATGTCGTCAACCGTGCGGACGCCGCCGCCAACAGTGAGCGGCATGAAACACTGCTCGGCGGTCTGGCTGACAACATCGAAGATGATGCCGCGGTTCTCGTGGCTGGCGGTGATGTCGAGGAAGCACAGCTCATCGGCGCCAGCCGCGTCGTAAGCCTTGGCGATCTCGACCGGGTCGCCAGCATCGCGCAGATCAACAAAGTTGACGCCTTTGACGACACGGCCGTCCTTGACGTCAAGGCAGGGGATGACACGGGCTTTCAACATGGCGAACTCACTTTCGCGCCGCAGCAATCATGGCCAGCGCTTCAGCCGCGTCAAGGCGGCCGTCATAAAGGGCGCGGCCCGAGATGACGCCTTCGAGTATGGCACAATCGGGCTTCAGCAGCCGGGAAATATCGTCGATCGAGGCCAGGCCGCCACTGGCGATGACCGGGATCGATGTCGAGTTGGCCAGCGCCAGCGTTGCCGAGACATTGATGCCCTTCAAGATGCCATCGCGGTCGACGTCGGTGTAAATGATCGCTGCTGCGCCGGCATCTTCAAACTTGGCTGCCAGTTCAATGGCCGTCAATTCGGAGGCCTCGGCCCAGCCTTCGATGGCGACCTTGCCGCCCTTCGCATCGATGCCGACCACGATCTGTCCGGGAAATGCCTTGCAGGCATGGCGCACCAGATCGGGATCACGCACCGCAACGGTACCGAGAATGACACGGGCGATACCGCGGCCAAGCCACATTTCGATGGTCGCCATATCGCGGATTCCGCCGCCGAGCTGGGCGGGCATGTCGACGGCGTCCAGAATTCGGGTTACCGCATCGGCATTGACCGGCTGGCCCTCGAAGGCCCCGTTCAGATCGACCAGGTGCAGCCATTCAAAGCCCACATCGGCAAAATCGCGCGCCTGGGCGCCGGGGTCGTCATTGAAGACGGTTGCCCGGTCCATATCGCCAAGCTCAAGGCGCACGCACTGGCCGTCTTTGAGATCGATAGCTGGGAACAGGATCATCGGTGAACGCCTCACGGCCGCCAGTTGAGAAAGTTGCCGATAAGAGCAAGACCGAGTGTCTGGCTCTTTTCGGGATGGAACTGGGTGCCGGCGAGATTGTCTCTTGCAACAATGGCGGTGACCGGTCCGCCGTAATCGCTGGTCGCAACGATATCAGTCTCATCGGCGGCGGCCAGATGATAGGAATGGACGAAATAGGCATGCAGGCCATCGGGCCCGAGCGCGATGCCGTCAAGCAATGGATGGCTGCTGTGTTCAACCAAGGTATTCCAGCCCATATGCGGGATTTTCAGGTTAGGATCTGTGGGTTCGATGCGCACCACATCGCCGGCGATCCAGCCGAAGCCTTCGGTTTCTTCATGCTCGAGACCGCGGTCGGCCATCAACTGCATACCGACGCAGATGCCAAGAAACGGGCGGCTGGCGGCAACATGCTCGAAGATGACCTGTTCCATACCCTCGATTGCCTTCAGGCCATTGCGGCAATCACGAAAGGCACCGACGCCGGGCAGCACGATACGGTCCGCCCTGCGGGCAACGTCGGGATCACCAGTTACGCCAACATCGCCGCTCACACCGTGCTCACGAGCAGCGCGCTGAAAAGCCTTTTCGGCCGAACGCAGGTTGCCCGACCCATAATCGATGATGGCAACGCTCACACCGGTGCTCCGGCTTCAGCAAAATCCCGTTCTGCGTTCGCAAAAAACCGGTGCTCGGCATCGGGCAGGTTTGCGCCCGCGACGACAACATGCTGCCGGTAGCGGCGCCTTTCGAGACTCCAGCGCAGAAAGTCATTGCCCTGGAAGCCGATGATGAAGTTGACCGCCAGGGATGCGACCATGGTCAGCCCGTCCGGCATGCTCAAGCCGGCGGCAACGGTCGCCAATGCAATCTCGATGGCGACATAAATCGCCAGTACGATCCACATGCGGTTGTAGATCAGCCAGAAAAACGGCACCAGGAACGCCGGCCAGGAAAAGCCGTCCTTGACCAGGATTGCATCTCTGGCCAGGCCGGTCATGCTGACGCCTGATTCAGGCGGGTAGTGAACGGTATAGGTTTTCATACACAGCAACCTTCAGCCTTGCAGCGTTCCCTTGGTTGAGGGGATCGCATCGGGTTGGCGTGGATCGATCTCGACCGCCCCACGCAGGGCACGGGCCAGCGCCTTGAAACAGGTCTCGGCAATATGGTGGCTGTTGTCGCCATACCGGTTGTCAACGTGAAGGGTGATGCCGGCGTTCTGGGCGAACGCCTGAAACCATTCGCGAAACAATTCTGTGTCCATGTCGCCGACCTTCGGTGTCGGGAAATCGACTTGCCAGATAAGGTAGGGCCGGCCTGAAATATCGAGTGCAACACTGGTCAGGGCCTCGTCCATCGGCAAATCAAAACTGGCGTAGCGGCGGATACCGCGGCGCTCACCCAGCGCCTTTGCAAAAGCCTGGCCGATGGCAATACCACTGTCTTCGGTGGTATGATGGAGATCGATATGCAGGTCGCCCTTGGCGCGGACTTTCAGGTCGATCAAGCCGTGTTTGGCCAATTGTTCGAGCATGTGATCGAGAAAACCGATGCCAGTCTCGACATCATAGCTGCCGGTACCATCGAGGTTGAGCTCGACGGTGATATCGGTCTCGTTGGTTTTCCGGGCGATCTTTCCGGTGCGCATAATTTCGGTCTCCAGGGGCCCGCTGTCATAACTCGTTCCGGGCGCAGCGTCTTTTAGCAGGTTGAGGGCAATTGCGACAACATCCGACATGAGGTCTTTTCATTTGCGTCCCGGGTGCCTAAATGTGTCAGGTCACAGATGCATTCGGAGACCAGATGCAAAATCATAACGAGCCGCAACAATGGCATGGCACGACGATCCTCACCGTCCGCAAGGGCGATACCGTGGTGGTAGCCGGTGACGGGCAGGTATCGCTGTCCAATACGGTAATCAAATCGAATGCCCGCAAGGTGCGCCCGCTGGCCAGCGGTGACGTCGTGGCCGGATTTGCCGGCGCAACCGCCGATGCAATGACGCTGTTTGAGCGGCTTGAGGCAAAGCTGGAGCAATATCCTGGGCAATTGACGCGGGCCTGTGTCGAGCTTGCCAAGGATTGGCGCACCGACCGGTATCTGCGCCGGCTGGAAGCGATGATGATCGTTGCCGACCGCAATGTGTCGCTGGTCCTGACCGGCACCGGCGATGTGCTGGAGCCGGAGCGCGGCGTGATCGGCATCGGCTCGGGCGGCAGTTTTGCGCTGGCCGCAGCGCGGGCGCTGATTGATACCGAGATGGATGCCGAAGCCATTGCCCGCAAGGCGATGACCATCGCCTCTGAAATATGCGTTTTCACCAACGACCAGTTTGTCGTCGAATCGCTAAAGAGCTGACCACAGACCCAAAAGGACCACATGACCGACTTTTCTCCACGGGAAATCGTATCCGAGCTCGACCGCCACATCATCGGCCAAAAAGATGCCAAGCGGGCGGTGGCGATCGCACTGCGCAACCGTTGGCGCCGCAAGCAGCTTAAGGGAACCTTGCGCGAGGAGGTGATGCCCAAGAATATTCTAATGATCGGCCCGACCGGTGTCGGCAAGACCGAGATCGCGCGCCGCCTAGCGCGGCTGGCGCAAGCGCCGTTCATCAAGGTCGAGGCCACCAAGTTTACCGAGGTCGGCTATGTCGGCCGCGATGTCGAGCAGATGATCCGCGACCTGGTTGAAGCCGGCATCTCACTGGTACGCGAGAGCCGGCGCAAAGAGGTTGAAGCCCAGGCGCATATCAACGCCGAGAACCGTGTGCTCGATGCCCTGGTCGGTGCCAACTCGTCGGCCGCAACGCGCGAGAGCTTTAAGAAGAAACTGCGCGACGGCGAGCTTGACGACAAGGAAATCGAAGTTGAGGTGGCCGACACCGGCGGCGCAATGCCGTCGTTCGACATCCCGGGCATGCCGGGGTCATCGGTCGGCATGGTCAACCTGTCGGACATGTTCGGCAAGGCCTTTGGCCAGCGCACCAAGACCAAGCGTCTCACGGTCAAGTCGAGCCATGATGTGCTGATCGCCGAGGAAAGCGACAAGCTGCTCGATGAAGACCAGGTGATCCATGAGGCGATCGACACGGTGGAGAACAACGGCATCGTGTTTCTCGACGAGATCGACAAGATCTGCGCCCGGGCCGAACGCCAGGGCGGCGATGTCAGCCGCGAGGGTGTGCAACGCGACCTGCTGCCTCTGATCGAGGGCACGACGGTCAGCACCAAATACGGTGCGGTCAAGACCGACCACATCCTGTTCATCGCATCAGGAGCATTCCATGTTGCAAAGCCTGCCGACCTTCTGCCAGAACTGCAGGGCCGGCTGCCGATCCGGGTTGAATTGCGGGCACTCAACAAGGACGATTTCCGGCGCATCCTGACGGAACCACAGGCCAGCCTGATCAAGCAGTACGTCGC
>JABDJG010000273.1 GCA_013002595.1 Hyphomicrobiales bacterium
ATCACAATGAGGCGCTCTTTGAGCAGGCGCTGAATGTTGCAGGTATCGGGTTGTGGGTCTGGGACATCAATCAGAATCGCTGTGAATTCTGTTCCGAGCTTGGCAGCAGAATGAACGACCTTACCCCCGAAGAGTTCATCGAAGCCTGCTCGTCGAGCCAATTCGGTCTTGGGCTTATACACCCGGACAGCCGGGAGGCCTATCTGGCCGCATGTAAAGAGGTCGAGCATGGTGGCACGGTCAACCACGAGTACAAGGGATTGAAGAAGAACGGTGATACAATTTACGTGCGCGAGACCCTGGCGCCGATCCGAAACGAGGACGGAAAGGTCGCCAAGATGATTGGCACCTCCATCGACATCACCGTTCAACGCCAGACCGAATTGCAGCTGCGCCAGGCCCAGAAGATGGAAGCCGTCGGGCAGCTGACTGCCGGAATATCCCATGATTTCAACAATCTGCTTGCCGTCATTCTCGGCAATCTCGAACTGATCAGGTTGCGGGGCGATGATACCGACATCCGGGCACACACCGATCTGGCCCTTGCGGCGACCGAGCGCGGTGCAAGACTGACACAACAGCTGCTGGCCTATAGCCGCCAGATCACCATGGACACGGTCGTTCTCGACCCCAACGAGCTGATCCGCAATATGGATGACCTGTTACGCCGAAGCCTGCCGGCAACCATCCAGGTCGAAACGGTCCTGCCGGCAGGATTGTGGCACATCGCCGCCGATCGCACGCAACTCGAAAGTGCCGTGCTCAACCTGGCCATCAACGCACGTGACGCCCTGCCCGGCGGCGGCAAGGTCACAATCGAGACCGCCAACATATGCCTTGATGACAACGAATGCGCCAAACATGGACTGGAGATCGAACCTGGCCGCTATGTTATGATCGCGGTCAGCGATACCGGTTTCGGGATGTCACCATTAGCGCTCGAAGGCGCAATGGACCCCTTCTTCACCACCAAACCGATCGGTGAAGGATCGGGGCTCGGGCTTGCGATGGTCAGCGGTTTCACCAGACAAACCGGCGGACATATCTCGATCCACAGCGAGCCGGAGCATGGAACCACCGTACGGCTTTATTTTCCCGAAGCTGCTGAACCCGCTCAACCCGACAAGCGCTCGCACATCGAGCCAGACGTCCGCTCTGCTGGTCCGGCAAACATTCTGCTTGTCGAAGACGACGAAGACGTTCGGGCCGTCGTCGCTGCGCAGCTGAAAGAACTCGGGTTCGCGATATTGGAAGCCGAAGACGCAAAGACCGGGCTCTCAGTGCTTCGGTCCGAAACCAGAATTGATCTTTTGCTCACCGACGTTGACATGCCCGGATCGATGCAAGGGCCAGACCTGGTGGATACCGCACTCAAGGAGTTTCCACACCTCAAGACAGTGTTCATGTCCGGCCATGCGAAAGGCGCGATCGCAAACGCAAACGATGCGACCAGGGCAATTCCCAAGTTGACCAAGCCGGTGCAAATGGCCGAGTTGGACGCCGTGATCAGCCAGGCAATCCACGGCCAGTCGTGACCCGGGACACTGGGCTCAATAAGCCTTTGCAACTTTGGTTGATCGCTCGTTGGCCGCATCGGGCTGTTGCGACAAGGTCTCTGCGATCGACTGGCAGGCTTCCGTCAGGCCTGCAATTGCGTCGGTAAGATCGTCACGTTGCTGTCGCAGGTCATCAAGCTGCGACCGCATCTTGGGAAGCACGGCCTGCATGTAGCTCGAGCGCCCGTCATCGCGTTCGTACAGATCGAGCATATGCTTGATCTCGATCAACGTGAAGCCGTAGCGCTTGCCGCGCAGAATGAAGTCCAGACGTGCACGGTCCTGCTCACTGTATATCCGCGCCAGTCCGCGCCGCCGCGGCGAGAGCAGTTTCCTGGCTTCGTAGAACCGCAAGGCTCGTGCCGTCACTGCGAATTCAACACGCAACTCGGTTGGGGAGTATTCGCGCTCGTCTTGCTTGAGTATGTTGTCGGTCATTGAGTTTTACTTATTGATGTTCTTGGCAAAAACAGGAGATGGAGCATAGAGCGATGTAATGGGCTCAGCCGGTGGCGGCTCAGCCGGTGGCGGCTCATCCGAAGTTGTCACGCCTTGGCTTGAGTGTCCTTGCAATTCGCTCACTTCCACGATCGCCATCTCAACGAGATAAGTGAGAAATTTCAGATTTCGGTCCATGGCGGATTGCCTCACATCGATCAGCGCATCGGCCATCGATTTGAGGGCTTCCTGGCCGTCCTGGTCATCGTATGCCACGACCGATTTCATGTCTGATTACCCCCGGCTATGCCAAATGTCTCAGAGTTCCGAACCAGCCATAACGCCATTGGACCTGCGCGAACTGGCTCAAAACCCCGAATCTGCGGTAATTGTAAGTTTCAGTACGACTTACGGCAATTAGGGGTACTACGTACAAATCACAGTGCCTAACCTAGTGGTCGGGTGAATAATCCGGCCTAATTCGATGATGTTGATGTCTCGCCCTACTGTGCCTGGCTAAAAGTTCAGCTTTGCACCTGCGCTGAACCCTACGTTATCCAGTCGGGCCGCCACATGAGAGCTGACGAAAGGTGAACGTATGCTGCGAGCCTTCCGGTCACCGGTGATCACAGTTGGCCGTTTCCAGCCTGGCATCGGTGCCGAATTCGGCGCCTGCAAGCGAGATTTCTCTTGATCTGCGTACTGTCCCGTTCAAATTGTCACCACACTCTGGTATTGACCGGGGCATTCACCATATCATGCGTGCGGTGCGCCGTTTAAACAACTTCCGGTAGGTTCTTTCCGATTCAGAATTATGGCCGACATCCAGAAATTGACTGTTTATATCGTCGATGACGACGATCTGGTGCTCCAGACCATCATGGCGATGACCAGGGCGCTTGGTCATGACGTGCTGTCCTTTTCATCCGGCGTTGAGTTTCTCGATGCCCTGCCCGAATTGGCTCAAGGCGCACTCTTGCTGGATGTGCGGATGCCGAGGATCGATGGCCTGGCGGTGCTGGAACAAGTCAGGCAGCTCTGGCCAAACGCGCCTGTCATCATGATGTCGGGCCAGGGC
>JABDJG010000336.1 GCA_013002595.1 Hyphomicrobiales bacterium
GTATCATGCAGCACGGCGCGGAACGGTCGTGCCGGTCTATATTCTGGATGATCCGGCCGAAGGCCGCCCCTTGGGCAGCGCCAGCCGGTGGTGGCTGCACCACAGCCTCGAGGCGCTGAGAAACGACCTGCCAGGCCTCATTTTGCTGAAAGGCGACGCGCTATCGCAGTTGACCGGCCTGATTGCGAAGACCGGCGCCGATGCGCTCTACTGGAATCGCTGCTATGAGCCCGCCGCCATAGAGCGCGACAGGACAATCAAGGCTGCCCTTGCGGCGCAAGGCCTCGATGTGCGTAGCTTCAATGGCGCATTGATGCACGAACCCTGGGAGATCAGTACCGGCGCCGGCGGTCCGTTCAAGGTCTATACCCCGTTCTGGCGCGCCGCCCTCAAGCGCGATGTTGAACCGCCGCTGCCGCGTGCCTGTATCAAGGGGCCATCGCTCGAGATGCTGGGCGATGATCTTTGCGACTGGAACCTGTTGCCGCGCGCGCCGGACTGGGCAGCCGGCTGGCGCGAAATCTGGCAGCCCGGCGAGGCCGGCGCCGTCGCCCGGCTGGGTGACTTCATCGAGAACGGTCTGGACGGTTATGCATCCTTGCGCGACCGGCCGGACCGCAACAATGTATCGCGTCTGTCGGCCCATCTGCACTTTGGTGAAATCTCGCCGCGTCAGATCTGGTCGGCGCTTGGTTTTCAGGCCGACCGCGAGCCACGGCTCGAGCACGACCGCGCCAAGTTTCTCAGCGAGATCGGCTGGCGCGAATTTTCTCATCATCTGCTCTATCACTTCCCTGAGATGCCCACGGCCAACTGGCGTCCCGCCTTCGATGCCTATCCCTGGCGCGACAGTGCGCATGATCTTGCCGCCTGGCAGCGCGGGCTGACCGGCTATCCGTTTGTCGATGCTGGGATGCGCGAGCTGTGGCACACCGGCGTCATGCACAACCGGGTCCGCATGATCGCCGCCAGCTTCCTGGTCAAGCATCTGCGCATTCACTGGCGCGCCGGCGAGGCCTGGTTCTGGGACACGCTGGTCGATGCGGATCTGGCGAACAATGTCGCCGGCTGGCAATGGGTCGCCGGCAGCGGCGCCGATGCATCGCCCTATTTCAGGATTTTCAATCCGGTAACCCAGGGCCGCAGGTTCGATCCCGACGGTGCCTACGTCAGGCGCTGGTGCCCCGAGCTGGCCGGGCTTGGCAACGATGTGATCCATGCCCCCTTTGATGCCCCCGCGGAAAGCCTTAGGAAGGCGGGAGTCGAGCTGGGGGCGACCTATCCCGGCCCCCTGGTTGACCACGCCTCGGCACGCAAAGATGCTCTGAAGGGCTATGAATCGGTCAAAAATGCCGCCCAAACCGCCTGATTCAGGGTGCAAGAGCCAGTTCGAGCACTCTTTCAGGGTCCCGATCGCCGTCAAATGCCTGGAAGTCGGCATCTTTGCCCAGCGCATCCTCGAGCAGCTGATGATACTCGGCCCGCGGCAACTCAAGCGCTCCGAACTGTTTGAGGTGATCGTTGATGAACTGCGCATCGAGGAGTTTAAAGCAACCGAACCGCAGCCGCGCCACAAGGTGAACCAGCGCCACCTTGCTGGCATCGCGCCTGCGGGTGAACATGCTCTCGCCGAAAAACGCCGCCCCGATCCGCACACCATACAGCCCGCCGACCAGCTCATCGTCCTGCCAGCACTCGACCGAATGACAAAACCCCATTTTGAACAACTGATTGTAAAGAGCCAGGATCCGGTCATTGATCCAGGTCGTCTTGCGGTCGGGCGCACGTTCGGCGCATCGTTCGATCACATCGGCGAATGCAGTATCGACGCGCACTTCGAACATCTGCCGGCGGCAGGCCTTGCGCAGGCTGCGCGACACCTTGAAGCCATCCAGCGGGATAAGCCCGCGAAACTCCGGCTCAATCCAGTACAACGCATTGTCATCAGCGCTTTCCGCCATGGGAAACACGCCTGAGGCATACGCCTTGAGCAGAATCTGTGGCGTAATCGTCGTCATGGCGGCACTATAGCGCCTGTCTAACTTCGCTCAATCAGATTTGGCCAAATAACCTTCCAACCAGTGAATATCATACTGACCGTCCATCACCGCCGGCTCGCTGAGAAGACGCTGGAACAATGGAATGGTGGTCGACACGCCCTCGATGACATACTCGCCTAGTGCCCGCCGCAACCGCATCAGGCATTCATTGCGTGTCTTGCCAAATACGATCAACTTGCCGATCAGGCTGTCGTAATAGGGCGGGATCGTATAGCCGGCGTAAATACCCGAATCGATGCGCACACCCAGACCGCCTGGCACATGCACAGCTTCGATCCTGCCCGGTGACGGCGCGAAGGTCTCTGGATGCTCGGCATTGATCCGGCATTCGATCGCATGGCCGGAAAAGCTGACATCTTCCTGGGTGATGTTGAGTGGCAGCCCCGAGGCGACCCGGATCTGCTCCTGGACCAGATCGATGCCGGTGATCATTTCAGTGACCGGGTGTTCGACCTGCAGCCGGGTGTTCATTTCAATGAAATAAAACTCACCGTTCTCGTAGAGGAACTCCACCGTACCAACACCGGAATAGCCAAGTTTAGCCATTGCATCGGCAACAGTAGCGCCGATCTTGGCGCGTTGATCGGCATTGAGCGCTGGTGACAGGGCTTCTTCCCAGACCTTCTGGTGACGCCGTTGCAGCGAGCAGTCACGCTCGCCCAGGTGAACCGCATGTCCCTTGCCGTCGGCCAGCACCTGCACTTCGATGTGGCGCGGCTTGCCGAGATATTTTTCGATGTAAACGGCATCATCGCCGAAGGCCGCTTTGGATTCGGTGCGTGCGGTCGTATAGGCTTCTTCAAGGTCATCGGCCGTTTCAGCCAGCTTCATGCCGCGCCCGCCGCCGCCGGCCGACGCCTTGATCAACACCGGATAACCCATGTCATCGGCAACCGTGCGGGCCTCCTCGACCGTCTCCACTGCGCCGTCCGAACCCGGCACCACCGGGATGCCCAGTTCCATTGCAGTCTTTTTGGCCTGGATCTTGTCTCCCATGATGCGGATATGATCTCCGCTCGGTCCGATGAAGGCGATGTCATGCTCGTGCAGGATGTCGGCAAACCGGGCGTTCTCAGACAAAAAGCCGTAGCCCGGATGAACCGCTTCGGCGCCGGTGATCTCGCAAGCCGAAACAATCGCTGGAATGTTGAGGTAACTGTGGGGCGAGGGCGGCGGTCCGATGCATACGCTCTCATCGGCAAGCCGGACATGCATGGCGTTCTCATCAGCCGTTGAATGAACCGCGACCGTTGCAATACCCAATTCGCGGCAGGCCCGAAGAACCCTGAGCGCAATCTCGCCGCGATTGGCTATCAGCACTTTGTCGAACATGGCTGGTTACTCGATGATCACGAGCGGTTCGTCGAACTCGACCGGCTGCCCATCGGCGACCAGAATGTCCACCACCTTGCCGGCCCGTGGAGCCGGGATCTGGTTCATGGTCTTCATGGCCTCCACGATCAGGATGGTCTGTCCCTGTGTTACCTGCTGGCCAATCTCGATAAAGTTTGCCGCATCAGGCGATGGCGCCCGGTAGGCCGTTCCGACCATCGGCGATCTTACCGCGCCTGGATGGCTTGCCGGATCGTCTTCTGAAGCTGCCGGTGCACCTGCAACCGGTGCCGCCGGTGCCGCGGCCACTGCTGGTGCTGCGCCAACAGCTGAATGCCCGCCACGCATCACCCGTACACGCAAGCCTTCCTGCTCGATTTCAATTTCACTGAGACCGGTCTCATCCAGCAGTCCGGCGAGTTCGCGGATGATGTCTTTATCGATTGCAGATTTGGCCTTTGGCATATTCTTTTTCACTCGTTTTCGTTGGCATGTATCGCCGCCATCGCTTCCAGCGCAAACAGATACCCCTGACCACCAAATCCGCAGATCACACCGTGCGCAGCGGGCGAGACGAAACTCTTATGGCGGAAGCTTTCACGCTTGTACACATTGGAAAGATGCACTTCGATCACCGGGACGTCGCACGCCTTGAGCGCATCCAGCAAGGCAACGGACGTGTGCGTATAAGCAGCCGCATTGATGATGACGCCGCTGGCCTCGGTTCGGGCCTGCTGGACCCATTCGACGAGTTCGCCCTCCTGATTGGTCTGGCGTACCTCGACCTTGAGCGACAGTTCACCAGCCCGCTTGGAACAGGCTGCCGAAATATCGGCCAGGGTCTCAGCCCCGTAGATATCCGGTTCTCTTGTGCCAAGCATATTCAGGTTGGGCCCGTTGAGAATGAAAACCGGCTTTGCCATCCCGGAGAATTTCCTTAGCTGGTGCGCACCCTGTGATATCGGGGCGCAATTGCTGTGCGATTGTGTGCTTATAGGCACAACTGAAGACCATGCAAAGCCTGTCGACACATCACCCT
>JABDJG010000347.1 GCA_013002595.1 Hyphomicrobiales bacterium
TTTCAGGATGGGCCCGCTCCCGGTGATTTTTGAAATTCCATGATCAGCGTTCGCGGCGTCTCGTAGTCGGTCTCGTACTCCTTGGCCAGACAGTCGCCGAATAAGTCGGGATGGCCGGTCTGCTTGACCGGCATCATCGTGTCCATTGTAGAAAAGCCGGCCCGCCCGGCGATCTCTTCAAGGAAGCTCTGCGTCAGGATCGTCAGGTGCTCATTGCGGCAGAGCACGAAGTTCACAAACCGGCCTCCGGTGCTGTCATAGGCATCGGGCCAATCGCTGAACCAGTCATTGTCGCCTTCGGTGAACTTCCGGATTGCAGAATCGCCATTCGGCCCGCCGGCCCGGTAGACCCCGCCTGGCGCCAGCACCCGGTGCACCTCCTTGAAATGCCCTTCCAGATCCGGCAGGTGCTCGATCATGTGATGTGAATAGACCGCATCGACAGTCCCGTCGCCGAACGGCAGCGGGTTCCTGAGGTCGGCCCACACATCGCATTTGCCGGTAACCATGTTGGCATCGATGTTGATCCAGCCATCAAGGTAGGCCCTCTGCCCCGGCCCGAGATGGACCCGCACCGGAACACCCCCGCCGCCGTGCGGCGCCCGCAAGCTTTTGTAGATCCAGCCGTTCACCCGCATGGCAGGCCCGGCGAGAGCAAAAAATGTCTGTTTCGCTGTTCGGCTCAACATGTTAGCGCCCTAGACCCACTTCGACGCAGTCCGGCTTATCCCCGCCGTTCAGCACCCAGTCATAGAAACTTGCCATATCCTGCGCAATCGCATCCCATGAGAAATCCTGCATCATCCACTGGCGGCCGCGCGCTCCCATGCTCGACAATTCGGCCGGAGACGTCTTCAAGGCCTCGCCAAGCCCGGCAATCAACGCATCGACACCACCCTCGATCCACCTGCCGGCATCGTTGGCAACCAGCCCCTGCCAGGGGGCATTGCGGGTCGTGATCACAGGCGTTCCCGCCGCCAGGGCCTCGGCAACCGTCATGCCGAAATTCTCCGACAATGTCGGCAGCACATAAAGATCAGCCTCGCGGTAGGCCCGCAATTTGCCCGCTCCGTAGACCGGCCCGATAAACTGGCAGCGCTCAAGGTCCAGCTCCGCGGCCATCCGCTCCAGTTCGGCCTGATACCCGTCGTTGTCAGGCCCGGCGATAACCAGCTCCCAGTCGCCATGCTCAGCCGCAAGCAACCGCCAGGCCTTCAATAGATCGCTCAGCCCCTTGATCGGGTGAAGCCGTCCCAGGAACAAAAGCCGCCGCGTTGTTTTGGAAGAGCCGAGAGCCGCTTCAGGCACATCGACACCGTTCGGTACGATCGCCACCGGCTGGCTAAAACCCATCTTGCGGATATCGAGGTACTCGGCCTGCGACGTCGCATGGAATGCGTGAGCACGGGCAACGGCCGGACCTTGCATGAGCCACCAGAACAGTTTTTTCAGCACGGCCGAGCGGGCCAGCGCATGATCCGACAACGTGCCGCGCGGCGAGACAATGAGCTTGCATCGCGTCCCGCTGATTGCCGCTGCCGGGTAGACGTTGGGCATCATCCACAGGCTGTGATTGTGAACAAGGCGGGTATCTCCCGCCTGCGCCTGTTGCCGCAGCCAGCTTCGCATGCGCGGCGACCGGCCCAGCCGTTTTGGTCCCGCGCCATAAGGGAACGAATGCACAAACGAATGTGGCGCGCCCGCCGGCAGTTCGCCGAGCACGGCAAGCTCGGCCCGGTGACCGGCATCGCCAAGCGCCTCACACAACCGCGTGACGCTGTAGGATGGCCCGCTTGCCTCCTGATCGATGGTCGGCACCACATGTATCGAGGTTACATCACGCATAGGTATTGGAGATATCGAACGAGCCGGGCCGGGCATCGAACCACGCAAGCGCCGGCTCGCGCACAATCAGGTAATTGGCCTCGAAATACCGTTCGAGCTCGAAATGCCACTGCTCGAACACCTCGACATAGCCCGGACAAACCCGGGCAACCCGGTACGGCAGGCCATCAACCAGATCGAACACGTCCTTCAGATAGGACCGCGCATTGACCCAGCGCTGGTGGTATTCGAACTGGGCAACATCGATTTGGCCAGCCTTGAGCAACGCGCGCGCGCCGGACAGAACGCGCGCATCATGGCCTTCCGCATCGCATTTCAGCAGGTGGATGTGATCGATTGCCCGTTGCTTGCAAAACGCATCCAGTGTCGTTGTGTCAACCTCGACACGGCCAATGGCGCCAGCTGCCAGTTGATCATCGAAATGCAGCGTATTGGCGCCGCTAGTCTCGCCCAGCACCAGCATTTCAGCACTGCCGGCCGCATCTGACAGCGCCAGTTGGCAGATCTCAAGCCTTGCTGGCGACTTCATCTGGGCAACGCGGCCGCACAGCTTTTCATATGTCGCAGGAACCGGTTCAAACATGACCACACGCAAATCGGCGGGTTTGACGCCGCAAGCCGCTGCCTGTTCAATCAGCAAGCGCGTCCACTCGCCGCGATTGGCCCCGACGTCGAACACCGTCAGTTCCCGGCCCTTGCCGGCTCCGGTGACGCAGGCCTGGACATAGGTTTCCCCATTGCTGGCAAGCGTGTTGCGCACTTCGCCGCGGGCTGATCTGTAAAGACTGCGTGACGCCCGCCAGACCAGACGCCGCAGCGCTGGAAGCCTTGCCAGGAACGCCGCGCTCATGCCGCTGTGTCCTGTGCCGGCTTCTGCAACACCAGCGTGACCACCGGATCCCACGGGATGTTCTGCACATAGATGGCATTCAACAGTCCTGAAACTGCATCGCGCATCAGCCACCGCACTCTGCGGCCGATACGATTGCCCAGGCCGCTTCCCGCCACCCTGAACGATGGACCGTACCGCACGACCTCCAGGTTCATCGTCTGGACCAGCTGTTCGATGATGCTCCGCGACAGCGCGCTCTTGTGGGTCGCATCGCCAAATTGCGGCGCCAGCCCAAAAGGGCTTTGCGCATTCGGAAACCGCATGATGAGATGCCCACCCGGGCTCAGCATCGTCTCGATCGCCCGCAGCCGGTCAGCGATCTCGCTCAGTGCAAAGTGTTCGAACACATCAAAGGCAACAACCGTATGGAAATGCCCGCGATAGGTATCCGCATGATCTTCGATGGCCGGCGCCAGGATTGTCACGCCGAACGTTTCGCCGAACTCGATGAAAGCGGGGTTGATCTCGGTGCCATAAACATTGGCGCCCTGCCCGTGCGCCCAGGCCAGAAACGTGCCCGATCCGAAACCCAGCTCCAGAACATTGCCGCCGGCGATCACAGCCCCCTCGCACTCACCGGCAAAATAGCGCTGCAGCTCCTCGGGGCACGTGAAAGGCGTGCCCCAACCTTTCCAGGCATCATACGACTGATAGAGCGTGTGAATGATCCGATCCCCGCAGCTTGTGCTGAATTGATCCATACCTGCATTTGCCTGCTTGATCGAGAGGGCGTTGTGGGTAACCCACACCGGTGCTGCATTGAGGCTTGCCGAATAGTGATTAGTGGCCAAAAGTCAGTGCCGACCAACCGCTGACAGGAAAGAGCCGCCTTTGCTTCGCCGCGTTAGCACCAGCTTTGCCGCACAGATCTGGGCACTGTTCCTGGCTCTTGCGGACCGTTTGATCCTGGTCGCGGTCCTGTTGCGGGTGTGGGGCACCGACCTGTACGCCGACTGGGCGATCATCTTTGCCGCCGCCAACCTCATCAGCATGGGTGAACTGGGCCTCAATGTTTACCTGGGCAACGCTTGGCAACGTGCCTTTGCCCATGCCGATGAACCTCTGTTCCAGCGTCTGGTGTCGATTTCACTGGCCATCTATCTGGCGCTCACCACCATCTTGATGGTCATGGCCTGCACCGCCGCACTCGCCGTTGGCCTCGGCAACCGGCTGTCGCTGCAGATGATCGATGGCAACACCGCCATTCAGATCTTCGCCATCCTGATCGTTGCCTTTGCCTTGCGGATCATGCGCGGCAGCATTTCCCAGATCTACCGCGGCCGCGGCCAGTTCGCTGCCGGCACCATCATCAATTCCCTGTCAACGGCAGCGTTGATCGTTGCAGTAGTCACGGCAGCCTGGCTTGGCGGCTCGCCGGTTCACGTTGCCCTGACCTATCTGGTCGTCGATTCCATCTTCGGCCTCGGTATCATGATTTACGATCTGAAGCGGCGTTTCGCGCACCTGCGCTTCAGCCCGCGGATGCCGGATCGCGCCGAGCTGATCGCGATGAAAGAGCATGGCAAATGGTATGCACTGTTGCAGGCAGCACCCATTGCCTGGCTTCAGGCGCCGGTCCTGATGATCGCCGGGCTCGGACTGGGCGGCCTGGCCGTTGTCAGTTTCGTTGTCCTGCTGACACTGGTGAATTTTGCCCGCCAGATCCCTGAGA
>JABDJG010000364.1 GCA_013002595.1 Hyphomicrobiales bacterium
TTTCAGCACTGACGGCGGCACGGTGGCGACGTCGGCACCGGCCATGGCGGCGTATTTGACGTGGTTGGCCGAGCGGATCGAGGCGGCCAGTATCTCGGTCTTGAAGTCGTAATTGTCGTAGATCTCGCGCATTTCCTCGATCAGCTCCATGCCGTCGAGGCCCATATCATCGAGCCGGCCGATGAACGGCGAGATGAACGTTGCACCGGCCTTGGCCGCCAGCAGTGCCTGATTGGCATTGAAGCACAAGGTGACATTGACCATGGTGCCGCCCTGCGTCAGCGCCCGGCAGGCCTTCAGGCCGTCCCAGGTCAGCGGCACTTTCACCGCCACATTGCTGGCGATCTCGGCCAGGTGCTTGCCCTCGGTGATCATGCCGTCGGCATCGGTCGCGGTCACTTCCGCGCTCACCGGGCCCTCGACGATCGCACAGATCTCCTTGATGACTTCCTTGAAGTCGCGGCCCGACTTGGCGACCAGCGACGGGTTGGTGGTGACGCCATCGAGCAGGCCGACATCGGCCAGTTCGCGGATTTCATCGGTTTCGGCGGTATCTGCAAAGAATTTCATTGGCGCTCACCTGCTGTTGCTCAGCCCGCAATATCCCCAAATGGGCAAAAACGCAAACGCCCGTTGATTGCTGTGGCTGCATCGCTCACCTTTGCCGCATGACAGGTGATTCCGCAACCATCCCCAAAGTCATCGTCGAAGTGCTGCTGCCGCTGGCGCTCGACGGCGCATATTCCTATGGCGTGCCCGACGGGATGGCGCTGGCGCCGGGCGATTATGTCCGCGTGCCGCTCGGGCCGCGCCAGATCACCGGTGTGGCCTGGGCCATCGGCGGCACAGCGCCGCAAGGCACAAGGCTGCGTAATGTGACGGTCCGTTATGAAGTGCCGGCGATGCCCGAATTGCACCGCAGGTTCATCGACTGGCTGGCCGCCTATTATGTCGAGCCGCCCGGCCAGGTCTTGCGCATGTGCCTGCGTGCGCCCGGCGCGTTCCAAGAGCCGCGCCACAAGCTGGCCTACCGGGCAACCGGTACCGAGCCTGACCGCATGACACCGCAGCGCCGGCGCGTGCTTGAGGCCGCCAGCCAGGGTCCGGCCATGCAGGCCCGCGATCTGGCCGAAGTGGCCGGTGTCGGCACCAGCGTGGTGCGCGGCCTTGCCGATCAGGGCGCCCTTGAAGCCGTTGCCCTGCCGGCCTTCCAGCCGTTCGCCAAGCCCGACCCGATGGCCGACCGCGTTGCCCTGTCGCCCGATCAGGAAGCAGCCTCTGCCCGGTTGCGCAGTGCCGTGTCGGCGAGAAAGTTCTCGGTCCATCTTCTCGACGGCGTCACCGGCTCGGGCAAGACGGAAGTTTATTTCGAGGCCATGGCAAGCGCGCTCGCCGCCGGCCGCCAGGTGCTTTTGCTGCTGCCCGAGATCGCGCTCACCGGCCAGTTCCTTGCCCGTGTCGAGCAGCGCTTCGGTGTGCCGCCGGCGGAATGGCATTCAGATGTCCGCCCGCGGGAGCGCGAGCGGGTCTGGCGCGCGGTTGCCAACGGCGCGGCAAAGATCATCGTCGGGGCCCGCTCGTCGCTGTTCCTGCCCTGGCACCAGCTTGGCCTCATCGTTGTCGATGAGGAACATGAACCTGCCTTCAAGCAGGATGACGGCACCCGCTACCATGCCCGTGACATGGCCGTCGTCTATGCATCGCTCGGCGGCTTCCCGGCGGTGCTTGCCTCGGCGACACCGTCGCTGGAAAGCCTCGTCAATGTTGACCGTGGCCGCTATGGCTATCTTACCCTTAAAAGCCGCCATGGCCGCGCCCAGCTGCCCGAGATCGACCTCATCGACCTGCGGGCCAACACGCCGGCCTCAGGCCAATGGTTGTCCGAGCCGCTCACCGAAGCGATTACCGAAACCCTGAAGACCGGCGACCAGGCACTGTTATTCCTCAACCGGCGCGGCTATGCCCCGCTCACCTTGTGCCGCACCTGCGGCCACCGCCTGGAATGCCCGAACTGCTCGACCTGGCTCGTCGAACACCGCTTCCGCCGCCAGCTCATGTGCCACCATTGCGGTCATCAGGACCAGGTGCCGGACGCCTGCCCGTACTGCAAGGCCGAAGGCTCGCTGGTGCCCTGCGGCCCCGGTGTCGAGCGCTTGGCGGAAGAAGCGCTGCAGCGGTTTCCCGATGCCCGTATGACCATCCTGTCGAGCGATCTGCAACGCGGCCAGATGCTGCGCGATACCCTGGCCAATGTGGCGAGCGGCAAATACAACCTCATCATCGGCACGCAGCTGGTCGCCAAGGGCCATCATTTTCCCGGCCTGACCCTGGCCGGTGTCATCGATGCCGATCTGGCGCTCGAGACCTCGGACCCGCGCGCCGGCGAGCGCACCTGGCAGCTCATGGCCCAGGTCGCCGGCCGGGCCGGACGCGGTGACCGGCCGGGCCGGGCGCTGGTTCAGACCTTCATGCCCGAGCACGCCCTGATGCAGGCCTTGAAAGATGGCGACCGAACTGCCTTCCTGAACCATGAAAAACAGATCCGTCAGGCCGCAGGCCTGCCGCCCTACGGCCGCCTTGCCGGCCTTATCATCTCCGGCAAGGATCCGGGCGAGACCGAAAGCTTCACCAAGTTCCTCGCCCGCCGCGCGCCGGTCGCCAATAACGTTCACGTCCTCGGCCCGGCGCCTGCGCCCTTGCATATGGTAAGAGGCCGCCACCGCTGGCGCTTCCTGGTCAAATGCGACCGCGACGTAGACATCCAGTCGTTCATGCGCAGCTGGCTGGCCGGCGTGAAGACGCGAGGTTCACTCAGGCTGGCGGTCGATATCGATCCGTACAGTTTCATGTAACCCCCAGCCGTCAGCCCGTCGAAAGATGGCATCCAGGGGTCAAACTGCACAGCTGTTCCGTGCTGCACTGGATCCCGGCTTTCGCCGGGATGACAGGAAAACAGGCAAAAAAAGGAGGCACGGATTTCTGTGCCTCCCTGTAATTTCGTGCTGCGATCCAGATCAGGCCACGTCGAAGCGATCCAGGTTCATCACCTTGTCCCAGGCAGCCACAAAGTCACCGACAAACGCTTCTTGCCCATCGTCACACCCGTAGACTTCCGCGATGGCCCTGAGCTGGGAGTTTGAACCAAAAACCAGATCGACGGCGCTGGCGGTCCACTTGACGTCGCCCGAGGCACGGTCGCGGCCTTCGTAGCCGGTGCCCGATGCCTGCCACTCGGTCGCCATGTCAAGCAGGTTGACGAAGAAGTCGTTGCTCAACGTATCCTGCTTGTCGGTAAAGGCACCGTGTTGAGAGCCGCCGGCGTTTGCGCCGAGCACGCGCAGCCCGCCGACCAGTACGGTCATTTCAGGCGCGGTCAGCGTCATCAGCTGGGCCTTGTCGACCAGCAGCTCTTCCGGCGATACGCCGTAGTCGGTCTTGATGTAGTTGCGGAACCCGTCTGCGACCGGCTCGAGCACGGCAAAGGCGTCCACATCGGTTTGCTCCTGCGAGGCATCCGTACGTCCTGGCGTGAACGGCACGGTCATGTCGTGCCCGGCTTTCTTTGCCGCCTGCTCAACGGCCGCGCAACCGCCAAGGACGATAACATCGGCCAGCGAGACCTTCTTGCCGCCGGACTGGGCATCGTTGAACGCTTTCTGGACGCCTTCAAGTGTCTCAAGCACCTTGGCCAGTTGGGCAGGCTGGTTGGCCTCCCAGTCCTTCTGGGGCGCAAGGCGAATGCGAGCACCGTTCGCGCCGCCGCGCATATCAGAGCCGCGGAAAGTTGCCGCTGATGCCCATGCGGTCGAAACCAGTTCGGAGACCGACAGGCCCGAGGCTAGGATCTTGCCCTTAAGGTCGGCGATGTCGTTGGCGTCAACCAGATCGTGATCGACCGCCGGCACGGGATCCTGCCAGATCAACTCCTCGTCCGGCACTTCCGGGCCGAGATAGCGCGAACGCGGACCCATGTCGCGGTGGGTCAGCTTGTACCAGGCGCGCGCAAACGCATCTGCGAACTCGTCCGGGTTGGCATGGAACCGTCTTGCGATCGGCTCGTAGATCGGGTCCATCCGGAGCGCCATGTCGGCCGTTGTCATCATCGGCGCGTGCCGGATTGACGGATCGTGGGCATCGGGTACGCTGTCTTGCGCGGCGGCATCTTTCGCAGTCCACTGATGCGCACCGGCCGGGCTCTTGGTCAGCTCCCATTCATAGCCGAACAGGGTGTCGAAGAAGTTGTTGTCCCACTGCGTCGGGGTTGAGTTCCAGGCACCTTCGATGCCACTGGTCGTCGTATGAACGCCTTTGCCGTCGCCCAGGCTGTTTATCCAGCCAAAGCCTTGCTGTTCGACGCCGGCGCCCTCGGGTTCTGCCCCGACAAGCTCCGGGTCGCCGGCGCCATGGGCTTTGCCGAACGTGTGTCCGCCCGCAACCAGTGCGACCGTCTCCTCGTCGTTCATCGCCATACGGGCGAAGGTTTCGCGGATATCGCGTCCCGAGGCAACCGGATCCGGGTTGCCGTTCGGTCCTTCCGGATTGACATAGATGAGACCCATCTGAACCGCGCCGAGAGGACCTGCCAATTCCCGGTCGCCGCTGTAGCGCTTGTCGCCGAGCCATTCGGCCTCAGGGCCCCAGTAGACGTCTTCCTCAGGCTCCCAGATGTCGGCACGACCGCCAGCGAAACCGAATGTCTTGAAGCCCATCGACTCAAGCGCACAGTTGCCGGCAAGGATCATCAGGTCGGCCCAGGAGATCTTGTTGCCGTACTTCTGCTTGACCGGCCACAGCAACCGGCGCGCCTTGTCGAGGTTGCCGTTATCGGGCCAGCTGTTGACCGGCGCAAAGCGCTGATTGCCGGTCCCCGCGCCACCGCGACCATCGCTGATGCGGTAGGTACCGGCGCTGTGCCAGGCCATGCGGATAAAGAACGGGCCATAGTGGCCGTAGTCGGCCGGCCACCAGTCCTGCGAGTCGGTCATGAGCGCGTCGACATCGGCCACGAGTGCGTCGTAGTCGAGGCTCTTGAACTCCTCGGCGTAGTCGAAGTCCCCGCCCATCGGGTCGGCCTGTGGGTTGTTCTGGCGGAGGATCCGCAGATTGAGC
>JABDJG010000397.1 GCA_013002595.1 Hyphomicrobiales bacterium
GTTCAATCCTTTCGGTCGCTACGCAATAGGCCATGCGGACGTGATGCTCGCCTGCTGGTCCAAATGCGCTCCCGGGCGTGACTGACACGCGGGCCGATTGCAACAATTCCAGTGAAAACGCACAAGACTCACTGTGGCCTGCAACGATTTTTGGAAACACGTAGTAGGCACCCTCCGGCATTGAGTAGCTGAAGACATGCGGCAGCCGATCCAACCGCTCGCAGATCAGCTGGCGTCGCTTTGACAGAATACTCTGGAGTTCGGGCAGGTAGGCCTCGTACTCGCTGAGCGCGGCGAGGCCTGCGATCTGGGAAATCCGCGGCGCACATATCAGTGTTGCGTCATGGACCTTCAGCACCTCATGCTTGAGTTGCTCGGGGACAACCATGTAGCCGAGCCGCCAGCCTGTCATCGCATGCGCCTTGGAGAATGTGTAAAGGTAAGCCGTGTGGTCGGCCAGTTCGCGAACCGAGGAAAGATTGAAATATCGATCGCTGTTTTCGTAGGTGAAGTGACAATAAGGATCATCCAGCATCACCATTAGCCCATGTTTACGGGCAATCTCGCCGACGCGCCTAAGCTGGGCCTCGGTGAATATCTTTCCGGTTGGATTGGACGGTGAGACCAGGATGATTGCCTTGGTCCGGTCGGTGATCAGACCGGACAAGCCCTCTACATCAAGCGTCCAGCCGGCTGCCTCGTCCAGTTTCCAGTAAACGGGAGTGCCACCGCACAGCACTATCTGCTGAACGTGAGACGCAAAACCTGGATCGGTTATGATGATTTCGTCACCTGGGTCGACCAGCGCGTGCAGCAGGACGTTCAGCCCCTGCATGTTACCAGCCGTGATCACAACGTTCCGGTCCGCATCAACCACAACACCAGTTCTGGACTGATGGAACGCGGCAACATGCTCGCGCAGTTCCGGCAAGCCATCCGATAAGGTGTATTTGCCGATATCGGCATCTTCCTGCAGACGTTGATTGACGTGTCGTATTATAGACGCTGGTGTGTTGAACGAAGGAAGGCCAAGGGACAATGATGCCACATCAGGGATTGCACCTGCCCGCATCTCCATTTCCATGATTGCCGACAGAGCCATAGCCGATACATTGCGGGAGACTGGGCGACCCGATTTGTGCGCATGATAGTATTTTATCATTGACCGGCCGCGCCTAACCACCCGGCGCGTTGCAACAGGTGCAGGTCCAGAAAACCGGCAGGCGCCAGACTGGTCGCCAACATCACCATGTTGATGTCTTCATGGCCCTGCCAGCTGGCGCATTTCCTGTTCGCCGGATTGAGCCAGAACTCTTCGATCGATTTCGCTACATGCACCGAAGGCATGAGCTTGGTTAGTTGTGCTTCCAAAACGTCATAACCATCAAAATCCGCAATTGCCTCCAGGAAAGCACGCATACCGGGCACTCCATGAAGTCCGATCGACAAACCCAGTTCCCTGAAGGCCAGGCGTTGTTCAGCCCTGTCGTTTAAACCTCCCTGTGCAAGAAAGAAGTCCAGTCCGGCCGCTGCAGACTGCAGAACATCGGCGATCAGTCCGTCGGTATCCACTTCGAATCCAACAGCCGCCATTTGCAGCATTCGGTGAGCATCGAACAGCAGGCCGCCCACCCCGAGCGGATCGCCAGTTGCCCAGGATTGGTGCTGGCACATTTCTGCCAAGTCGTTGATTTCAGCGCTTAGGTCGAAATCAGTCTGGTTGTCGCTAATACGGGCAACTTCATGACACGTTACGAAACCATCGAGCGGGTCATGGTGTCCCATGGAGGGGACCTGAGGAACGCTGAGGTCAATGCTCATCTTCCAGAAAAGCCGCTTCGGTTTTCCCTGGCGCTCCGCGTGAACGAAGCCACGGTGCATAGTCTGGGAAAGCTCGGCAGCCCAGAGCCTGTAAACCGGATCACCGGTTACCGTTGCCATTTGGCAAAGGGCGTGAGCCCATTTTGTAAGGTAGTGATAATACTGGCCATCCCGCTCCCATTCGAGGTGTTCATCAAACGGTTCGTCGGGTTTTCGCTCGCTGAGCTTCTTGCCGATCCGCAAACCTGCGCGCGTCGGATGAGCCTTGCCCGCGATGGCATCCAGGCCACTGATCCAACCTTGGCGCGGGTCGTCTCGGCGATGTTTGCCAAGTGTCTCATGGACTTGGTTGACGAGATCAGTGGCAAACAGAAGATACTTGGGTGCGCCGGTTTCCCGGTACAGCTCCAGGAAGTTGCAGACCGCAAATGCGTCCGTCCAAAGGTATCGCCGCGGATCGCTTGTAGGCGAGCACAGGCCGGTCGCGTCGGCAAATGATTCCATGATCTCGGTGACAACCGTTACGTTTGGGTGCTGCTGCATGGGTCGCTCCATCCTGATCGCGACTTCTCCTGGCCACTAAGCCTCAAAATTGTGCGAAAGCTTATCAATCGGCTAATCGGTAGGAATTGATCTGGATTAAGATAGCGGCAAGATTTTCCAGATGCAGTAAAGCAGCGCCAAGGTAGACGTCCGCACTCACTGAATGCCCGCCCGCACTTCCGTCGGTGAGCGGCCGGTCCAGCGTTTGAAAGCCACGCTGAAGGCGCTCTGGTCGGCATAACCGAGTACGAAGGCAACCTGCTGCAGCGACAGCTTGTGTTCGGCGATGTATTTCTCGGCCAGGCCGCGGCGCAAGCGTTCGTGGATTTTAGTGAAGCTGGTGTCTTCGTCCGCCAGGCGCCGGTGCATGGTCCGCTCGGTCATCCCGAGTTCGCCGGCCACGAGTTTCGCCTTGGCGCGCCCGCTCGGCAAAAGCTCGACAATGGTCTGTTTAACTTTGGCAACGAGATCGGAATGGGCAAGCTTGTGCTGCTCAAGCACATGTTCGCAGTAGGACTTGAGGATTTTGAGGAGCCGGTCATCGGCCGTGCCAATCGGCAGCGACAACGACTTGCGGTCGAGGACGATCTGACAGCGGTTCTGCGTGAACTTGACCGGACAGCCGAGCAGTTCCTCATAGCGGCTGTGCTGCCGCGACGGTCCAGTCGAGTGGACGAAACGGACCTCCAGCGGTGCTAGCGGCTCACCAAGGAAGAACTGATAGGCGTAGATCAAGGTGCCGACGGCCGCTTCTGCAGCCTGCGTGTGGCCATCGAACGATGAACAATGCGGCGTGATCTGTAAGACAACCGCCGTTTGTTCCATCATTACATCAAAATTCCACGCCTCGGTCTGAACCGTGAGATACCTTTCGAGATTCAACAACGCATCGTGGAGGGTTTTCGAGGAAAGACCGACATAGGCCAATGCGCCGTAATCGCGAGGGTCAATCCTCTTGACCAGGTGAAGCCCGAAATAGGGGTCGGCGAACTCACGGGAAGCCGCCTCGAGCAGGCGAGCATGACTCTCGAATGACACCCACCCGTCTTCGCGGTTGATCTGATAGGTTTGCAGACCGGCCTCCTTGAGCAAAGGCTCGGCGGCGATGCCGGCCTCGCTCAACTCCTGGAAGATCTGTCTTGCGACGGTGTTGCGAACTTTAGGTATTTCAGTCACAGGACTTCCTTTTCCAGATTGGCGGCCTGTCTTACCGGACAGAATTTCATACTAAATCTGATGCCATCAAATTGGCGGCAATTCAAAAGAAATGTCTTTAATTCAAAAATTTTTGCTACAGCACGATGAGCCGGGCCTCCCCATGTAGAGTGTTCGGGCAACCGAAAAAGATGAGTTGAAGACGATTGTCGCAAGGATTCAAAACGTGCGGGGG
>JABDJG010000442.1 GCA_013002595.1 Hyphomicrobiales bacterium
GTATGAAGACCACGCGTGTCGGCGGCGGGCACCCGGCGTACGGCGTTCTGGCAGACGCCGAAGGAGACGCTGCGCGCGCCTTTGCCCAGCAGGACCTTTGGCACTACACCGTTGCCAAGATGGTCGATGCCTGCGCTGCCAACGGCATCAAGGCGTTCTACGGTCCGTTCGGTGATTTTGCCGATCCGGGTGCCTGCGAGGCGCAATTCCGCAACGCTTTCCTGCAAGGTTGCCACGGTGCCTGGTCGCTGCATCCAACGCAAATCGACATCGCCAAGCGGGTCTTTTCGCCCGAAATCGATGAGGTCAAATTCGCACTTCGCATCCTTGAGGCCATGCCCGATGGCACCGGCGCGGTCATGATTGACGGCAAGATGCAGGACGATGCCACCTGGAAACAGGCCAAGGTGATTGTCGACCTTGCCCGTATTGTTGCCACAAAAGACCCTGACCTTGCGTCTGCGTACGGCCTTTAACCTGCGACTCACATTGCGGTGATATAGTCCTTGCAATGCGCCCGTGCCTGCGCCATTTCTACCGGTAAGGAGCAAGACGGCCATGGAAAAGGTAAATCGAGCGGCAAAATTTGCGATCGGACAGGTCGTGAAGCACCGTGTGTATCCGTTCCGCGGTGTGATCTTCGACGTCGATCCGACTTTCGACAACACCGAAGAATGGTGGGAAGCAATCCCCGAAGAGGTGCGCCCGCACCGGGATCAGCCGTTCTATCACCTGTTCGCCGAAAACGAGGAGACCGAATACGTCGCCTATGTATCGGAGCAGAACCTGCTGCACGACGACAGCGGTGAACCGGTCCGCCACCCCCAGGTCAACGAGTTCTTCGGCGCCTTCGACAAGGACCGCGGTTCCTATGACATGGTCATCGCCAATACGCATTAGCGTAGCGCCTGTCATCTACCCCAAAAACAGACCGTCATCCCGTGTTTAGAGTATCCGGCGATTTAGATTGAAGTGATGGGCCCGCACGACTAAGGCTGGACCAGCAGACCCTCTATCCTCCGGCCTCTTCACCCATGACAGATCATCCCGCCGCCAGGCATCCGGTCTCGCCCCATATCGGCCCGGCACCGCGCAAGCCGTCCGGTGAGGTCACGACCGGCATTGCGCTGATGATCGTGTTTGCGCTGATCGCGCCGGGCATCGACATATTTGCAAAACTGGCCACCCAGACGGTGCCACCCGGTGAGGTCGCCCTCGCCCGCTTCGTTGTCCAGCTGGTGCTGCTGTTACCTGTCGTCATCTGGCGTGGCGCGTTCCGCAATCAGACCATGATGAGCCTTGCCTCGCACGCCTTGCGCGGCCTCCTGCTCGGCATTGCAACGGTCTGCTTCATCAGCGCCGTCCAGAAGATGCCGGTCGCCGATGCAATCTCGATCTTCTTTGTCGAGCCGATGATTCTGACCATCCTGGGTGGATTGTTGCTTGGCGAACAGGTTGGCTGGCGCCGCTATGCGGCCTGTCTGGTCGGTTTTCTAGGCGCCATGATTGTGGTCAGGCCAAGTTTTGACGAGCTGGGTTGGGTCGCCTTGTTGCCCATCGGCACCGCGCTTGCCTTTGCCTTTTACCTGTTGCTCACCCGCCACCTTGCGCCGCGCGAGGACCCTTATGCCATGCAAGGTTATGCCGGGCTGTTCGGCGGGGTGTTCGTCGGTATCGCGCTGCTGATGGGCAGCGGCACCGGATCGGCGATCTTCGATCCGGTCTGGCCGGACCTCAACGGCTGGCTGTTGATGCTGGGCGTTGGTGTGATGGCGACGATTTCGCACCTGTTCCTGGTCTTTGCCTTTCGCAAGGCGCCGGCCTCGGTGCTGGCGCCGTTGCAATATCTTGAGATCGTTGCCGCTACCATCTTCGGTTATCTGGTCTTTGGCGACTTCCCCGATCTCCTGAAATGGCTCGGCATCACCATCATCATCGGCTCAGGCCTGTTCATCTTCTGGCGCGAGCGGATTGTAGCGGCCAGAAGAGACTGATCCGGGGTCACACTTCAATCGGCCCGGCAATGGCCGCGAATCTGCGCTAGAAACGCGGGTAATGTGTGCCCGTTTGACATGGTTGACCGCCGTTCTGGCGCTCGTGAGCTGGATACTGCTGCACGCCCCGCTGGCAGCCGAGCCGGCGCACGGCATCGCCATGCATGGCCGCCCGCAACTGCCGCCAGACTTCACCCACCTGCCCTACGTCAATCCCGATGCCCCCAAGGGTGGCAAATTGCGCCAGGCGCTGACCGGCAGTTTCGACAGCCTCAACCCGTTCATCATCAAGGGCCAGCGCGCCGGCGCCGTGCGCAAACACGTCTTTGAAAGCCTGATGGCGCGCAGCCGTGATGAACCCTTTGCGCTCTACGGCCTCCTGGCCGAGACGATCGATGTGAACCAGGAGCGCACCAGGGTTACCTTCAGGCTGAACCCCAAAGCGCGATTTTCCGACGGCACCCCGGTCACCGCCAGGGACGTCGTATTCTCGCTTGAGACCCTGCGCGACAAGGGCCGTCCCAACCACCGCACCTATTATGCCAAGGTTGAGCGTATCGAGACCCCGGACGAGCGCACCATCACCATGCATCTGACCCCCGTGGACCGCGAACTGGTGATGATCATCGGTCTGATGCCGGTGCTGCCGGCGCACTATTTCAAGGACAGGCCGTTCGACCAGACGACGCTCGATCCGCTGATCGGCTCCGGCCCTTATACGATTGCCCAAGTCAGACAGGGCGAACGCATTGTCTTCAAGCGCAATCCGGACTATTGGGCCCGCGATCTGCCGGTCGCCAGGGGCCTATGGAATTTCGATGAACTGGTGTTCGACTATTACCTCGACAGTCAGTCCGCCTTTGAGGCGGTCAAAAAGCGCCTGGCCGACATCAGGGAGGAGTTTTCGCCGACAAGATGGTCGACCGGCTACGACTTTCCGGGCGTTGCCAGCGGCCAGTTCATCAAGGAGACGATACCCGATGGACTGCCGGCCCCGGTGTCGGCCTTTGTGTTCAATACCCGCCGGCCGATCTTTGCCGATCCGCTGGTCCGTGAGGCGATTTTGTACATTTTCGACTTCGAGTGGGCCAACACAAACCTGTTTCACGGCCTGTTCGAGCGCACCGAGGGCTATTTTGACGGGTCCCTCCTGTCATCCATCAACAGGCCGGCTTCAGCCGGTGAGAAGCGTTACCTGGAGCTCATCGGCGCCAACCTGCGGGCTGACTTTCTCGATGGCACTGCCCGCATCCCCAAGAGCAACGGCACCGGCCGCGACCGGGCCAACCTGAAGCGCGCCCTGGAGTTGCTCAAAAAGGCTGGTTGGCACGCCCGCAACGGCAGGCTTGTCCATGCCAGGACCGGCCAGGCGTTCACCTTCGAGCTGGCCGTACAGACCCGCGAACAGGAGCGCACCGGGCTGCACCTGCAACGGTCCCTGCGTCAGGTCGGCATCACCATGGACTTGCGCCAGGTTGATTCGGCCCAGTTCCAGCGCCGGCTTCAGACCTATGATTTCGACATGTTGCCCTTCACCTGGTTCAACTCCCTGTCGCCCGGCAACGAACAGTTGTTCTATTGGGGCAGCCAGGGCCGCACCCGCGAAGGCACCCGCAACTATATGGGTGCTGCCGATCCGGCCATCGATGCAATCATCGGCGAAATGCTTCAGGCCTCATCCCATGAGGATTTTGTCGCCACCGTGCGTGTCCTCGACCGGTTATTACGGGCTGGATTTTACGTGTTGCCGCTTTACCATGCCCCCGGCCAGTGGATCGGCCGCTGGGACAACATCAAAAGCCCTGCCAGACACTCGCTTTTCGGTTATCTGTCAGAAGCAGCATGGGCTTCGCCTGACTAACACTTTAGGATGGACCGGATTGACGCGTGAGACAGGATATACGGGCGAATTGCCGCCGGACCGGTTCAATCTGGCCCGCTATTGCCTGGCTGAAAGCACCCGGACAAAACCGGACAAAACCGCACTGATCCTGGTCACCGATCCACAAGGGGA
>JABDJG010000006.1 GCA_013002595.1 Hyphomicrobiales bacterium
GCACAACGAACCGTCGATGCCCTGTGGGACAAAGTCGGAGAAATCCTCAATCAAATATCGCCAGCAGAGTGCCAGAACTATATCCGCTATGCTGGATATGCGTAATTCAATCTCGAAACCGATCTAGCCGAGTGAACCGATTTGGACCATCAAATGGTTCAATATAACGGTGAAACGCTCTAGAAACGCTCGGCTACTTCTTAAGCCGGTGCTCGGGGTGCAGGCTTTTGTCCAGGATATGATCCGCGTTTTCGATCACATGATTGCTCGATCCAACGATCAGTGGATCGGGCGCAGTTGCGACCCATGGATCTTTTTCGGGGAATGGCAATGAACTCAAGAAATGCTTCATACAGTTGAGCCGCGCGCGCTTCTTGTCGTTCGACTTGATGATCGTCCACGGGGCGTCCGCGGTATCGGTGTAAAAGAACATCGCCTCCTTGGCTTCGGTGTAGTCATCCCATTTGTCCAGCGACTCTTTGTCGATTGGCGACAGTTTCCATTTCTTGAGAGGTTCGCCTTCTCGCGACCTGAACCTGCGCAGCTGTTCGGTCTGGGTGACCGAGAACCAGTACTTGAACAACCGGATGCCACTGCGCACCAGCATGCGCTCGATCTCGGGTGCTTCACGCATGAATTCAAGATAATCATTGGGGCTGCAGAAACCCATGACCCGTTCAACGCCTGCACGGTTGTACCAGGAACGGTCGAACAGGACGATTTCACCGGCCGCAGGCAGATGTCTGACATAGCGTTGAAAGAACCATTGGCTGGCCTCCCGCTCGGTCGGTTTTTCCAGGGCAACGACGCGGGCACCACGCGGATTGAGATGTTCCATGAACCGCTTGATCGTGCCGCCTTTGCCAGCCGCATCGCGCCCTTCGAACAACACGACAACCTTCTGGCCCGTGGCCCGAACCCAGTCCTGGACCTTGAGCAGTTCAATCTGCAGCTCGGCCTTTTCCTTTTCATAGGCGCGCCGGCCGATTTTGCGGGAGTAGGGGTATTTGCCGGTTTCAAACAGTTGACGGACCTTGTCTGGATCGGGCTGTTCGCGTTCGCGCTGTTCGGGCTGATTGGAACCGGCTGAAGCTGCTGCAGCCTCGGTTGCTGGCGCTGCCGAAGCTCCTTGTTCAATCACCCCTGCCGCTTGCGGATCGTCTCTGCGTCTCATGGTGTTCCCCCTGGTTTCGAAAGGACCAGCGATCTCTATAGCGCCGTCCTTACTGCCGGCGTTTGACCTCGATCAATCGAGCCGGCGCCAGTTCTTGCGAATGTCGGCGTGTGTCCACATCGACGTCTTGCAAGCTGGCGCACCGGCCCAGTTTGGCTACAATGCAAATCCAAGACTGATTTTCGTGATTCAACCCAAAAGGCCGGACCATTGATCAGAAAACTGCTGTTCATTCCACCAATCCTGATCGGGATTGCAGTCCTTTATTTCATGGCCAGCGGCCGCGACGCGCCCGAACGCAAGCCGCCTCAGGAACGGGCCCGCGCGGTGCGCGTCATTACCGCCGAACCGGTCCGTCTGGTGCCGCGGGTAACCGGGTTTGGCAGCATCTACCCTGGCACGGTGTGGAGTGCCACCGCCCAGGTCTCCGGTGAGGTCATCTATGTCGATCCGCAGCTGAAAAAGGGCGCAATCCTGCCGAAAGGTACCGAAATCGTGCGCATCTCACCGGCCGACTTCGAACTTGCCATCAGCCAGGCTGAAGCCAATATCCGTTCCGCAGAGGCAAAACTGGCCGAGCTCACGGTGACCGAGGCCAACACTGCCGATCTGTTGAAAATCGAACAGCAGGGCATGGAATTGCGCGAGGCCGAACTCAAGCGCAAGCAGGAGCTGTTCGCTCAAGGTACCGTTGCCCAGTCAGCACTGCAGCTCGAACAGCGTGAAACCGTCGCCCAGCGCAAGAAGCTGCAGGACCTGAAGAACACCCTGCGCCTGCTGCCGACCCAGCGCGAGGTTCAAAAAGAGCAAATTGCAGTGTCAAAGGCGCAGCTTGCCTCAGCCAAGCTCGATCTGCGCCGGACCCGCATCAAGCTGCCGTTCGATGCCAAGATCGCCGAGGTCAATGTCGAGGCCAACCAGTTTGTGCAGACCGGCGGCAAGATCGTCACCGCCGACAGTCTCGATGTTGCAGAAGTTGAAGCCCAGATTCCAATCTCCCAGTTCCGTGACATGGTGCATGCCGGCCTGCCCGCCGGTCTGCCGGATGGCATTACCGCACAGACAATTGCCAAGGTGGTCGATGAAATCGGTTTTGCGGCAACCGTGCGTCTTCGCGCCGGCGATGATGTCATCGAATGGCCGGCACGCTTCGCCAGGGTCAGCGACACGATCGATCCCAAGACCCGGACGATCGGTGCGATTGTGACAGTTGATGATGCTTACGCGAAAGCTACGCCTGGCGATCGCCCGCCGCTCACCAAGGGTATGTTCGTGGAAATCGAAATTCGGACCAAGGCACGCGACGACAAGCTGGTGGTGCCGCGCGCAGCCCTGCATGAGGGCAAGCTTTATGTGGTCAACACCGAAAAGCGCCTCGAAATCCGGGAGGTGAAAACCGGCCTTGCGCAGGGCGACCTGATTGTCATCGACGAGGGTTTGACATCCGGTGACACAGTTGTTGTCTCTGATCTGATCCCGGCAGTCGAGGGTATGCTGTTGAGACCGCAGACCGATGATGAAGTGCTTGCCGAGCTCAAGGCCGAAGCGACAGGCCGGGCCACGCGCTGATGATCCGCTATTTTGCGAAACATCCAACCGCGGCAAATCTGCTGATGCTGGCATTCATTGTTGCCGGGCTGTTTGCCGCCCCGGTGCTGCAGCGCGAAACCTTTCCACGCATCCAGCCCAGCAAAGTGGAAATCACCGTGCTCAACCCGGGCACCCGGGCAGAGGACATCGAGGAGGCCTTGTGCCAGCGCATTGAAGATGCCATCGACGGCATCGACAATGTGAGCGAGATCACCTGCGAAGCGCGCGAAGGCCGCGCCCGTGCGGTCGTAGAGATGGTGGAGGGGGCAAATCTCGACCGGTTTACAACCGATGTCCGGACTGAAATAGACGCCATCACGGATTTTCCCGACCAGGCCGAAGATCCCGTCGTCAAGCAGCTCGGCCGCACCGATTTCGTGGCGTCCGTTTCTTTGACCGGTCCTGCGACCAAGCCTGATCTGAAGGCCTACGCTGAAGAACTCAAGGACCGCATGCTGCGGTTCGGCGGGATACCAAAGGTCGACGTGACGGGCTTTTCGGATCACCAGATCCGCATTGAATTGCCCGATGAGGTGATCCGGCAGTATGGCGTCTCGATTGCAGATGTCGCCCGCGCAATCCAGCGCCAAAGCATCGATCTGCCATCCGGCAGCATTCAGACCCGCAACCAGGATGTCCTGATCCGTTTTGCCGACGAGCGAAAGACACCGGATGACTTTCGCGACGTTGTTGTGGTTGCCAGCAGTGGCGGTGGCCAGATCAGGCTTGGCGACATTGCGACGATCTCCGACCGGTTCGATCTCGATGAATCCAAGATCCTGTTCAACGGCAAACCCGCAGCGATCCTCAATATTACCAAGACCGAGACCGAGGACACCCTTACCGTAATCGATGCGGTCAACGCGTTTCTGGAAATTGAGCGTCAGACCTCGCCGCCGGGCATCGAGCTGACGGTCAACAACGATGTTTCATCGATCGTTCGTGACCGCCTTCGGCTGTTGCTGACCAATGGCGGACAAGGTCTTTTCCTGGTGCTGATCGTGCTGTGGCTGTTTTTCGGATTTCGCTATGCGTTCTGGGTTGCCGCCGGTCTGCCGATCTCGTTCCTCGGCGCCGTCGTCCTGATGGTGGCTGCCGGCTACACCATCAACATGTTGACCATGGTTGGCCTGTTGATCGTGATCGGGCTGCTGATGGACGATGCCATCGTCATTGCCGAAAATGTCGCAACGAAACGGGCTGAAGGCAAATCCGCCACCGATGCCGCCATTGAAGGCGCACGCCAGGTGCTGCCGAGCGTATTTGCATCCTTCGCGACCACCACCTGCATCTTCGGCTCTCTGGCGTTCCTGAAAGGCGATATCGGTCAGATCCTCAAGGTCGTGCCCGTCGTAATGCTGTTCGTGCTTGTCATTTCGCTCGTTGAGGCCTTCTTGATCCTGCCGCACCATCTGGCCCACGCCATGGACAAGTCCGACGACAAGACCGGGCGCATTCAGGCGGCAGTTGATCGCGGCGTCGATTGGCTGCGCACCCGCCTGGTTGGCCCGCTTGCCGTGGCCGCGGTCAACTGGCGCTATTTGACCGCCGGCATCGCCGTTGGCCTGATGCTGCTGGCGGTCAGCACCATCGCCGGCGGGGTGCTCAAATTCTCGGCCTTCCCCGAGCTGGACGGCAATGTCATGGAAGCCCGCATCCTGCTGCCCCAGGGAACGCCACTCAGGCGCACCGAGCAGATTGTCGGGGAAATTTCAGCCGCTCTTGATCGGGTCAACAAGAAACTGACCCCGGATCAGCCGGGCGGTCAAAATCTCGTCCTGAAGGTTGCAGCCAAGTTCAACGAGAACGCCACCGCCAATGAAAGCGGCCCGCATGTTGCAACGATAACCGCCGATCTGCTCGATTCGGAAACCAGAGCGAGCCGCATCGATGATGTCATCGGCATGTGGCGCAGCGAAACCGGCGAACTTGCCGATGTTGTGTCGCTCCGCTTTGCTGAAAGCGTGATAGGTCCGGCCGGACTGGCATTCGATGTGCGTCTGACCGGCCCCGAGCTGGATGACCTGAAAGCAGCGGCGCTTGAGTTGACCGCCTGGCTGGGCGGCTACAAGGGGACCTCAAACCTCAGCGATGATTTGAGACCTGGCAAACCGGAACTGCGGGTGCGCCTCAAGGACGGGGCATCACCGCTGGGCGTCGATGCCCGCCAGATTGCCGATCAGCTGCGCGGCGCCTTCTTTGGCAGCACGGTGAGCGAGATCCAGCGCGGGTCGGAGGCCTTTGAAATCGATGTCAGGATCGATCCGCGCAACAAGGACAGCCTGGCCGATATCGACAATTTCACCATCTCGCAGTCGGACGGCTCGCTTGTGCCCCTGGTCGCCATAGCCGACATAGAACCTGGGCGGGGCTTTTCCCGGATCAACCGGGTCAATGGCCAGCGGACCGTCACGGTCCAGGGCGATGTCGATGTCACGGTGGCCAATGCCAATGAGATTCTCAGGGACACCCAGGCAAAATTCTTTCCCGAGCTGGCCAAGAAGTACCCTGATGTCTCGGTCTCCCTGCAGGGCCAGAACAAGGAAGCCCAGACCACCCAGCAGTCCATGCTTACCGGCTTCATCCTCGGCCTGATCGGGGTGTATCTGCTGCTCAGTTTTCAGCTGCGCAACTACTTTGAGCCGCTTATCGTGATGATCATCATTCCGTTTGCACTGATCGGTGCGATCGTGGGGCATATCCTGCTTGGCCTCGACTTTACGATGCCGAGCATGCTGGGGTTTGTCGCGCTGGCAGGTGTCGTGGTCAATGATTCCATCCTGCTGGTCAATTTCACCAAGCATTATCATGGCGACACGCAATCGGTCGCCGAGGCCGCGCCGCTGGCCAGCCAGGCCCGGTTTCGTGCCATTTTGTTGACCTCGCTGACCACCATCGTCGGCCTCTTGCCGCTGTTGTCGGAAACCAGCCTGCAGGCCCAGGTCCTGATACCGTTGGTCACCAGCCTGGCGTTCGGCCTGATGGCGACTACCGTGCTTGTGCTCATCTTGGTGCCGGCGATCTATGCGATTCTCGATGATTTCGGCCTGGCCGACATCGATTGACCGTTTCTGGCTGAAACAATTGAAACAAAGCACCTGAATTCTGACCGGCTATTGAAACATTGGCTTCTTAAAATCTGTACCCGGATTGAAGGGTCAACGGGTACATGCAGTCGAAACCAAGTCAGACGGGGTACGTCATCTTCGATGAGTCAGACGCGCTCTTGGAGGCCAATGCGGCGATGTTCTCCCAAGCCGGCGAGCCGGTCGATCTGCCTTACGGACAAGGGCGGGCCGGTGTTTTGGCCCGGCTGCTGTCGAGCTGGCTCACCTTCGACGGCAAACCGGTCAAATCGACCAAAGCCTTTCTGAAATCTGCCGATGCCCGCTGGGCCAAAGCCGAGGTCCAGCCAATTGAGGTGGAAACCAGGGAGGGCCGCTGGAAACTGCTGACATCGCATCCGCGGCCGAATGGCGGTACCACCTTCATCAGCGCCGATATCACCCGTCTCAAGGAAGCTGAGATTGCGCATCGCCAGGAGGCTGAAATTGCCCATGCCCGCGGGCTGTTGGCCGATGCCATTGAATCGGTGTCTGAAGGATTTGCCCTTTACGACGAGGCCGGAAAACTGGTGATGTGCAACCGGCGCTATCGTGACATGAACAAGCAAGTCGCCGATATCCTGAAACCCGGTCTGGAGTGGGTTGAGCTGATGCGCGTTTCGGCCGAGCGCGGCGTTTATCTCGATGCTGTCGGCCGGGAAGATGAGTGGGTCGCCGAACGCTTGAAAAACGGTATTGAGTTTATCACCGGCTACGAACTGGAGTTGGCTGACGGTGAGTGGCACATGGTATCGGTGCACCCGACCGAACTTGGCGGCTTCGTCATCACCCGCGCCGACATTACCGAACGCAAGCAGATCGAGAAAGCCCAGCATGAGGCTGATGAGATCGTTCGGCAGGTGCTGGACACCTGTCCGGTGCCGATCCAGATGTCGACCATCGAGGAAGGTAAAATCCTGTATCGTAACCCGGCTCATTTCGATCTGATCGGCCACAAGAAAACCGCATCGGAGTATTTTGCCGACCCTGAAATGCGGCCGGCCTATCTCGCCGAACTGTTCAAGAACAATATGCTCAACCGCTATGAAGAGCAGATGGTCAACGCTGATGGCAAGGCATTCCCGGCCAGCATATCGGCCAGGTTGTTCGAGTTTCAGGGTCAGCAGGTCATCGTCTCGGTTGTATTCGATGAGACTGAACGAATCGCTGCGCAGAACCAGCTTGCCCGGGCCAATGAACGGCTCACCGATGCGATCGAGTCCCTGTCTGAGGGGTTTGCGCTCTACGACAAGGACGATTGTCTTGTCATGGCCAACGAACGCTACAGACAGATGCATGCAGTGACAGCTGACGTTTTGCAGCCGGGCGTAAACTGGTTCGTCTTTCTGCGTGCGGCCGCCGAGCGCGGCCAGTTTCCCGTCGAGGCAAAGAACACAGACGACTGGCTCGCCGAAAGGGCAAAGGATCGCAGCGAATACCGTCAGCAGGAGTTCCAGCATCGGGACGGCAATTGGTACCTGGTCAAAACCAATCCGATTCGCGAAGGCGGTTTCGTGGTCACCAGGGCCGACGTTTCCGAACGCAAGCGGGCCGAAGCTGCCCAACTGGAGGCCGATGAACTCGTCCGCAAGGTGCTGGAGGCCTGCCCCGTCAACATCCAGATGACACGGGCCAGCGACGGCAAGCTGCTGTACCGCAGCCCGGCAACCAAGGAGTTGCTGGGCGAGGTCACATCGGCGGTTGATTATTATGTCAATCCCGAAGCGCGCGAGCTCTACGTCGAACGGTTGATGCGCACCGGTGTGGTTGAGGATTTCGAAACCGAACTGCGCCGCGCCGACGGTGAAACCTGCTGGTGCTCGATCTCGTCCCGGCTGATCGATTTTCACGGCGAGAAGGTCATCGTCTCGCATACCTATGATCTGACCGACCGCATCCAAATGCACGAAGAACTTGAGCGCCAGCGCGAAATTCTCCACCAGAATGAAAAGCTGTCGGCGCTGGGCGAATTGCTGGCAGGGGTGGCCCATGAGCTGAACAATCCGTTGTCGGTGGTGGTTGGCCAGTCGCTGCTGCTCCAGGAAACTGCAGCAGACAACAAAACGGCCGCCCGGGCGGAAAAGATCGGCAATGCGGCCGAGCGCTGTTCGCGCATCGTCAAGACGTTCCTTGCCATGGCGCGCCAGCAGCCGACCCGAACGAGCAACGTTCAGCTGAACGATATCATCGAGGCGGCCCTGGAGGTTGCCGGCTATTCGATCCGCTCCTCCGATGTCGATCTTTCTCTCAAGTTGACGCCGGATCTGCCGTTGGTATGGGGCGACCCGGACCAGTTGAGCCAGGTGATCATCAATCTGCTGGTTAATGCCGAGCAGGCCCTGAACGACTGGGATGGCCGCCGCAAGATCAAGATCATCAGCCGCTATGACAAGAAATTCGACAAAGTCGTCGTCAAGATCGTCGACACAGGTCCCGGCATTCCCGATGAAATCGTATCGCGCGTATTCGAACCGTTCTTCACCACCAAGGATGTCGGGGCCGGTACAGGTATCGGCTTGTCGTTTTGCCACCGCATTATCGCAAGTCACAACGGGCAGATAAGGGTGCAAAGCGGCACCGGCAAGGGAACCGCCTTTTTTGTGTCGCTACCGGTGTCCAGCCGCACAAACGCCGACCCGGCGCCAGATGAGATTGAAGCCGAACTGCCTGGCGGACACTCTATTCTCGTGGTCGACGATGAAGCAGAGGTCGGCGAATTGATTGCCGAGGTGCTGATCCGCGATGGCTACAAGGTCGTGCTGGCACGGTCCGGTGTTGACGCGATGCAGCAGCTGTCGCAACTAAGCTTCAGTCTGGTGCTCAGCGATTTGAAAATGCCCGATATGGATGGCCGCAGGCTGTTTGACCGCGTTGCCGGCGAATTCCCGCAGATGGCTGATCGCCTGGCCTTCATCACCGGCGACACCATGAGCCCCGGCGCCCGGTCATTTCTGGACGAGTCAGGCCGCCCGTTTCTTGAAAAGCCGATCAAACCGGAAGAATTGCGCAAACTGGTCGGCTCCATCCTGGGCGATGCTGCGTGAACCTGCTGATTTCCCTCACAATTCGGTGAACCCCAGATGAACGGGGCGTTCAGACCGGATTCAAGGCCGGTCGGCTAAACATGTCTCCATCGATAGCGCAGCCCTGCACAAGCACACATTGAGGGTCAGGCGCATCAAAACTGAAGTCACAAGGAGACGAAACAATGATTCGCAAAACTGTACTGACCGTCGCAACGGCAACTGTAATTTCTGCTGCGGCTCTCGGCGCCACCGCTTCTACCGCTTCGGCTGGTGTCAAAGTCTATCTCAGCCATGGCGGCTATGGCCACGGTTGGCATGGTGGTGGCTATGGCCACTACAACCCTTGCCGTCGCTGGCTGCGCAAGTACCGCTGGACCGGCCGCTACCGGTTCCTGCGCAAGTACCGTCGCTGCATGCGCCGCTACTACTAAGCCGTAGCGCAGTATAACAAATTCGCCCGCCAGGCGCTTAGGCACCGGCGGGCGTTTTGCCGTTGGTGCTACATGTTCATCTCGATGGCCTCGGCAACTTCGACGCTGCCGCCACTGTCAAGGATCGGGCAGCCTTGCGCCAGTTCCACTGCCTTGTCGATGTCGCCTGCCTTGATCAACGTGTAGCCGCCGAGCGGATTGGCGCCGCCATTATCAGCCACGCCATCCGCAGAAACGGTCTTGGACGGACCGACCGGATTGCCCATATCGACAATCGCATCGCCCATGCCGCCCATCCAGGCTTTCCAGGCGGCCATCACCTTGGCGACATCATCCTCGCTCTCCGGTTTGGCGCCACCATGATAGGCAAATACAAATTTTGGCATCGTACTTCCTCCTGCTTTTTCTGTTAATTTGCCATCCGTTCCAGTTTTTTCAGTGCCGACGTCCAGCCCATGTTGTGGTTGGCCGCGCTTTCATCATCGGCAAGGCCGGTATGATACACCGTGAAATGTGTGCCGCCGTGGCCGTCCGGCTGAATGTCGAAGCGCACCAGGCTTTCATGGCCGCGCTGGTCCTGGTCATCATGCCAGCCCCAGGTCAGCTCAACGCTGTTTGGCGGATCGATCGTCCTGACCACGCCGGACACCTTGAAACGGTTGCCGTCGGCATTGACCATCACCGATGACCAATCGCCCGGCCGGCTGAAATCCAGCGTGTTTTCGGCGATATTCACACCTTCCGGCCCCCACCACTTTAGCAGGTGCTCAGGCTGGGTGACGAAGGCAAAGACCAACTCCGGATCGGCCGAAAAGCTTCGTTTGATTGCCAGATTGGTCATCGCTTGGTGCTTTCGCTCATCAGAGCCCGCTCGAGCCGGTCGAGGCTGTTTTGCCAGAACTCGCGGTGGCTCATGGTCCAGGCGCTGATCGCCTCAACCGCTTGCGGGCGCACCGAATACATCCGGCGCTGTTTGTCGATCCGCTGCTCGATGATCCCGGCGTTGCGCAGCACTTTCAGGTGACGGGATATGGCTGGCGGCGAGATCTCGGTGCCATCCTGCAGGCCGCCGGCGCTCAGTTCACCCTCTTTCAAAAGCCGCTCGACAATGGCAAAACGCGTGGCATCGCCAAGGGCTGCAAATGTGGTCGGCAGATAGGACATGCAGTTCAGTCGTGTTTGTTGTGTTCGTTAATTAACATAAACGTGAAATAATAAAAGTCAAATGTAGTATGATGCAGCACGACCGGGCAGGGGCTCTTGCAAGCAATTTCTGTCCCATATTCATGCCGCAGCACATGATCATGTTATTTGACTGACCGTTCCAGAACTGCATGATGATGGAACCCACGCAACAACGCCATCATGGAGGGAATGAGATGTCTGTATCCTATGTCGAGCGCGAAGGCGCCAGTGCGCAGACCCTTGCCTTTTACGACAAGGCCGAGGACCGCTTTCAGGCGCTGCTCAACATTTTCAAGGTGTTCGGTCATCAGCCCGAGTACGGAACGGTCTTCACCGATCTGATCATGGCGATCCTTAAAGATGGCGAGATCGACTGGCTGACCAAGGAACTGCTCATTCTTAAGGCAACCCAGGGCAACGACTGCCAGTACTGCGTGGTCCAGCACGAGCGGCTGTGCGACATGCTTGGCATGCCGGCCGAGAAAGTTGCCGACCTTGATGGCGATAAGTACAAGACCAGCCCGCATTTCACCGATGGCGAAAAGGCGCTGCTCGATCTGACGGTGCAGATCGGCAAGGATGCCAATCGGGTGCCCAAGGAACTGTGGGATCGCTTGCACAAACACTGGAGCGAGCCGCAGATTGTCGATGCAACTTTCGTCATTACCATTTATATCGCCGTATCGAAGTTTGGCGATGCACTCGGTGTCGAGCTCGAACCGATGTTCGATGGCGTCAAGCCGGTCTTGACCATCTCGCACTGAACGAGATCGGGGGCGGGCCGCCGGCTCGCCCTACAAAGGGGGATATGAATGAAGGACGTCGAGATCTTTACCGGGCCGCGCTGTGGTTACTGCACCGCAGCCAAGTCGCTGCTGGAGCACCTCGGGATGGCCTATGCCGAGCGCGATGTCAGCGACCCTGCAGTGCTCAAGGAGATGCGCGAACGCCTGCCGCGTTCGAAGTCCATCCCGCAAATTTTCATCGATGGCGAACATATCGGTGGCTACGACGATTTGCGCCTGAAGTTCGGCTGACCCATTGCTGACATAGTTTGGGCCGGAAAGTGGCAGCGGGCTGCTTGCCGATTTGCAACAGCTGAACACAAAATCAACCTTGATTTCATTCGTGATTTGCATCCTAGGGTTGCCGCCGCATACTGATCATGCCGACTCGTACGTCGGTGAGGCAACGAAATGGGGCAAAACTATGAATGGATTCCTTGCAGTTGTTGCAGGTGGGTTGTCGCTTGGGCTGTCCGGCGCGGCCATGACGGGTGATCTGGCCGACTGTGCCAAAGGCAATGGCATGGGAGCCGTCCACGCCTGCAACCGTGTGGTCGCCAGCGCCGGTCCGGAAGACCTGAAAACCGGTTATTACCTCAAGCTGCGCGGCGTCGCCTACTTCAAGAACCAGAAATATGATCTCGCCATCAAGGATCTGAACGCCGTCGCGCAGCGCAATTCGCTCGACCCGCAGTTGTTCATGATCAGGGCCGATGCCTATCAGTTCACCCGGCAGTACGAAAAGGCCATCCGCGATTATGGTGTCGTGATCCGGCTCAACGGCAAATACGTCAGGGCCTATTACAACCGGGCCATCGCGCATCGCAAACTGGAGCGCTACAAGGCGGCCATCAATGATTTCAGCTCGATTATCCAGCTCAAGCCGAAGGACGCCCTGGCCTATCAGAACCGTGGCCATATTTTCCTGCGCATGAACACAGCCGAAAAGGCGATCCCCGATTTCGAGCGCGCTGTAAAGCTGGCGCCCAAGAGCTTCAATGTCCATCACAGCCTGGGCGAGGGCTATTTTCGCGCCGGCAAATTGGACTCAGCGCGTGACGTATGGCTGAAGTCCTGTCAGTACGCGTCAAAAGAGCAGACCAGGAACTGGCAGACCCGGTTGACCAAGGCCGGGCATTTTTCCGGCCCCGTCGACGGTGTTTGCGATCGCCGCATCATCGAAGCCTTCTCATCGTGTGCCGCCAACAAGTGCCAGTTCTGACGATCCGTCCCACGCCTGGATAGTCTCCCGAGATACCCTCCAGTTGAGAGCACGGTTATGCTAGGCTTGTGGCCATGTGTGCGGACGCGACAGATCAGCAGTTCGGCCCCTGGAATCCAGGGCTGAAATCGCAATTGCCGCGTGAATACCTGCCTTTATCGACCATGTACCGGCCGGAAAACGTGTTGACCGGTGTGGAGGAGGCGGCTGAGCTCGGTGATTTTTGCGGCCTGCCGGCGCACAAGCTGGTGATGTTTCGCGCCGAACGTCTTATTGTCCATGAACTGCTGGTCCGCGTCACCGCCGATCTAGCGGTGCCGGATGGCTCCAAATACGAAGACCTCGGAATCAATTTCCGCCAAACGACCTCGATCATCCTGGATAAGTATATAAGCCCGCATTTCGCCGAGATTTCAGAACGTTACGAGCAATTGCGAAAGCAGGCCCAGGCCTGTGCCATCGAGGAGCTGTCAAGAGAATTACTGCCCTTGAGCGCTGATGCGGCCGGCGTTGCTGAACCGCCTGCCCGATCGTGGTTTTCCTGGCTTGCCGGGTCACAAGAAAAGCCGGCTCAGGGCCCTGAAACCAGCGAGGATCGCCAGGCGAGGGTAGTTGGCGAATGGCGCGCCAGGCGGGCCGGTGCCGCGCCGCTTGAGGCGGCCTGCCTCGATGCCCTGATCAAGATCGTCACCGCTGTTGCCGGCAAGCGTGGCCGGCTGGTCGGGGACCGCGAACTGATTGCCCGCATGGCTGTCACCCTGGTCTGTAACGACTATGGCAGCCGGATGATCGGTGAGGCGATTGAGAGCCACATTCTCGAAGCGGTTGAGGCTGAAGGGTTTCGCCTGCTGCCGGTTCAGGCCAAACCGGTGGTGATGAACGTGAAAGGCGCCTCTGCTGCCGGCAAGAGCACCATGCGGCCGTTGCAGAAAAAGCTCGCCCAGCGGATCAATGTGCCCTGGGATGATTTTGCCCTGATCAGCCCGGACATCTGGCGCAAGTTTCTGCTCGACTACGACACGCTGGGAGACGCCTACAAATACGCCGGCACCATGTCCGGTCACGAGCTGGAAATCATCGACAAGAAGCTGGATCGCTACATGGCCGCAAAGGCCGCCGACGGGCGCATGTCGCACCTGCTCATTGACCGCTTCCGCTTTGACAGTTTCGTGCTCGAGCCGGACCGCGAGGAAGGCAGCAACCTGCTGACCCGGTTCGGCGATCTCATCTACATGTTCTTTGTTATCACCCCACCCGATGCAACCGTCGAGCGCGCCTGGCAGCGCGGCCTGAAGTTCGGCCGCTACAAGGCGGTCGACGATCTCCTCGACCACAATGTCGAGGCCTTCACCGGCATGCCGGATCTGTTCTTCACCTGGGCCCTGCGCGCCGACAAGCGGGTGCATTTTGAGTTTCTCGACAACAGTGTGCCGATCGGCGAACTGCCGCGCACTGTTGCCTTTGGCTGGAACGACGAAATCAACATCCTTGATGTCAGCCGGATGATCGATGTCGACCGCTTCAGGAAGATCAACATCAATGCCGACAGTCCGCGCGAGGTGTACGCCGAAGGGACCGATGAGCCTGCAGACAATATCGCCTTCCTCAAGCAATGTGCCGAGCGCCTGCCGGTGGTCAACTTCGCCGATTGGCAGACCGGCCAGCCCTATGCGCGGCTTGAGGGCGGCATGCAGACCTGGTGCGGCAAGAAACTGCTCAAGCAGGCCCAGGCGGATACCGTTACCCGCGCCGGCCTCGATGCGCTCGGCGTGTGCATTGACGATGTTGCCTGCACATCGTCCGATGCGCCTGCCTGTTTGCTGCCGGAAAAGACCCATACCCTTGGGGCCTGGGCTCCTCAAATTGCTGTCAGCACCGCATAGACGGGGCCCAGCACCGCCATCGACAACAGGGTATAAGCGCCGTTCCAGCGCCAGGTCAGCGTGAAGGATGAGTAACCCGTCGCCCGCGCCAGCATGAGGGCACCGGAGGCAAAGGGTGCGCCGGTTGTGCACACCGCAGTGCCGGCGGCGATCGCCAGTGCTGCAAGCGTGGTGTCGACCGGCAGCCCGGGAAGCTCGGCCACCACCGAGCCCAGAAACACCGCCATGGTGATCGGGCTGAGGCCGACCTGGCCGAATACCCAGACCAGAACGGTCAGGACCCACAAGACCAGCCAGCCCGGCTGATCGGCAAGGCCGACCGCTGCTGCAACATCGCCGGCCAAGATCAGCTTTGCCGCCATGGTGCCGATGAAACCGGCACAGCCGATGAACACGGCCTCGCGAAAATAGCCCGGCATTGCCGTGAATGTGATCTCGCGCAGCCGATCCGTTGCCGCAGCCCGCAGTTGCACATAGACCCAGATGGCTACGATAACCGGCGACGTCAGCATGACACCGGTCACGATACTGACCTTGAACACGATTGTGAGCGTCACGCTCAGAGCGCACAGCGCAAGGCAAACCAGCCCCAGGTTGCGGGCCGCTCTCAGCGGTATCTTGATGGATGACGCAAGCGGCAATCGGCCCTGTGCAACAAGCGTTTTTCGAAACCCGCGCCAGCGCACGGCATCCTCCAGCCAGCTCACACCGAGCATGACAAGCGCCAGGCCCAGCCCGGTTACAATGAGCCTGACCGTATCGATCCCGCTCATCAGCGTCGGCATCACCGCCTGGGTGACCGCTGTTGGCGCCCACACCAGGAACCAGGAAAACCCGCGCAGCGCTGCAGACAGCTGACGCCGTTCGCGCACCTGCGCAATATCATCGAGCGGTGCTCCGTCGGGCAGGGCGCTGCGCACCCCGCGCTGTATGATCGGGGCGAGCAGGGAAAGCGCGCCCAGATTGATCAGAACGGCAAAGAAGTGGCTGCCGGAGAACAACGCGACAAAGCGCCGGCTGGCCGGTTGCACGGTCATGAACGTGCCCACTTCAACGACCGACCGCGATGTCAGGGCGCCTTCACGCAGCAACGCCATCAACAGCACAAAGCTGGCCAGATAGGCAGATCGCGACAGGCCCTCGAGCGCGTGCTCCAGCACCGGTTTGCCAAGATGGAACGAGGCCGCAATCAACATAAGGCAAACGGCCAGAAGATAGATCTCGCGCAGCCTGATGGCCCGCCAGCCGATCAACGGCAGCGCCACAACGAGGCCTTGTGCAATCAGCGCCGCGGCGCCCAGTCCGGAATACAGGAACAGCAACTCGCCGGCGACAAGAACCACAAGCACCCAGCCGATCAGGCGCATATTTGCCGGCACGGCAGCAGGCATCGGCTCGGCATGGCTGGTCGTCATGAACTGGTTCCGCGCCTGATTGTTTAAAACGGTTTATGTACCGGTGATCTCGGCGTTAGGATACGCAAAACTTGAGGTGCGAGGGAGGTTCGAGGTGGAATCGGTAAAGGCACTGTTCTTCGATGTGTTCGGCACCGTCGTGGACTGGCGGACCAGCATCGTTCGCGAATTGGCCAGCTTCGGGCAGATGAAAGGCATTGATGCCGACTGGACCGGCTTTGCCGATGCCTGGCGCGGCCTCTATCAGCCGGCGATGGAAGAGGTGCGCTCGGGCCGGCGCGACTGGATGATACTGGATGAACTGCACCGCGAGAGCCTGGTCAGACTGCTCGGGCAATTTGGCATTGGTGCTGTCAGCGATGGCGAGATCGATGACCTCAACCGCGCCTGGCACCGTCTCGACCCATGGCCCGATTGTGTGGACGGTCTCACCCGGTTGAAGACAAAATACATTCTTTCGACCCTGTCGAATGGCAACACCGCATTGCTGGTCAACATGGCCAAGCGCGCCGGCTTGCCCTGGGACGTCGTGCTTGGCGCCGAGACCGCCCGGGCCTACAAGCCGTTGCCCGAGGCCTACCGGCGCAACATGGCCCTGCTGGCCCTGAAGCCGCATCAGTGCATGATGGTTGCGGCCCACAACGACGATCTGAAAGCTGCCACAGCGCTCGGCATGCGCGCTGCGTTCGTTGCACGACCAACGGAGTATGGGCCGGGACAGACCAGGGATGTTGCGCCAGATGAGGATTGGGATGTCATCACCGATGGCATGACCGGGCTTGCAACAGCGCTGGACTGTTGACGTATTGGCCTCACCGGGCGCTCACCAGCACGTGATGCGATGTGTCATCGGGTGGCTGGGTAAATCGCTTACGCTGGGGTCAGGAGTTCAACTTTCGACCAGTGAGGAAAGCATGAGACATATCGCATTGGGTTGCATGGCCGTATTGGGTTTTGTCGCTATCGGTCAGACACCGACACCAGCCGATGCCCGCGGCGGCGTCAACTCAAGCTATGCGCGGGCGTATTGCCTTTACTATTTGAATATGGCATCGACAGCGGCCCGTGGAAACGCGACCAGGGGCCTGGCATCTGCACATGGCGCCGATGACCGCGATCGGCAAAGCCCGGCCTATTGGCGCCGCGTTTACCGCGAATGCCTGAAAGAGAACGGCTACTAGATCAGGATGATTTTTGGTTGAATCAACCAAAAATCATAAACCTGATCGACTTCAATATCTTAGAGGGCGATTCACGTTTTAGATTGTTCCAATCTAAAACGA
>JABDJG010000011.1 GCA_013002595.1 Hyphomicrobiales bacterium
TCGAAACCGTGAAGTCCCCGCTCACCGGCAGATGCGCGACGGGTCTTTGCTTGCCGTCGGTGATCTTGCTGACCGACTGCTTGACGAAACGGCCCAACTCTGCAGCCTCGACCGCGCCGTCCGAACCCTTGTCGGCCGCACCGCCCAGGCCCTTGAGCAGCGCGTGTGTGAAGACGCCGTGGCCGAGTGCTGCGCGTTCCTCAGCCAGGGTGTCGGCATCGGTTGCCGCCAGAATGGTGATATTGGCGTCATCGGCATCCTTGATCAGGCGCGGGTTGAAGGCATTGCCGGCATGGCAGGTGTCGATCACCATGACGCGCCGGCCCTTGGTGGCGGCCAGCGTATCCTGCAGCTTACGCCAGTTGATGACGGTCTTGGGGTCCCAGCGCCCGTCCGCCTGTCTGGCATCGCGCGGCAGGAACAGATAGTCGGCGCCGTCGTTAATGCCGTGACCTGCCAGAAAGACAATGACCGTATCATCGCTGCGCACCTGTGCCAGCAGCTCCAGCGCTTTGGTGATATTGGCCGCGGTCGGCGCGAGACGCTCACCGTCGGCGACCAGCGTGCCGATCACAGTTTGATGCAGGCGGCCGGCAAATTTTTTCGTGGCTGCAAGGATCGCCTTGGCATCGGCAGCGGCAAAGCTGAGATCCTGATCGAACTCGGTATAATCGTCGACCCCGACCGCCAGCACGAACAGCCGGTTGCGCCTTGGTTCGGCGACGTCAGGCGCGGTGACGGCAATGCGCCGGGTGGTGATGCCGACCGGGTTGTCGAGGTTGATCTCGATCAGATTGCGCCCCGGCGCGCCGGCAACCTCGATGGTCAAATCACCGCCGCCGGCGCCCGGCAGGCCGTCAGCGCTCGAATACGTGTTGCGGCCATTGACGATAACGCCGAGCCGCTCCGGCGCCTGACTGGCCGCGGCAAGGCTCAAACTGAGCTCAAGCCGGATGGCCGAGGCCTCGATCTTCGGCGTCACGCGGATAATCTTGAACGCCGGTGGTGATTTGTCGGCCAGCTCGTTGAACGAGAACGATGTGTTCTCGGCCCGCGATACGGCTTCACGGGCGCTCGCCAGCCGGATCGCCTCATCGACAATATAGGGCCGGTAGAAATGTTTTTTGAGCCGCGCTGCGGTGACGAAAACCGCCGCCTTGTCCACCCCCTTGTTGACATGCCAGCCGATGAATTCATCGCCGTCCGGCGAGGCGCTGAAATAGCCTTGCGGCGTCCACATCACCCACTGGCCATCGCTGGCGTGGAACAATGAGACAATGTTCTCGCGGGAATTGAGGTTCCACAGCCTGAGGGTTTGATCATCGCTGCCCGAGACCAGATAATTGCCGTCCGGCGAGGCTGAAACCGCCCACACATCGCTGGTGTGCCCGGAAAAATCGCCAATCAGGCGACCATCGCGGCGATATTGCCGAAGCCAGCCCGAGCCGCCGCCGCTGACGATGGTGTCGCCGGCAAAGGTGAAGGCGTTGTGTGCATAGCCGTCGCGTTCTGTGCGCCTTATGCGGCGCGTGACGTTGCCCGCCCGCCTCACTTCCAGAATGTCATGAAACGACGATCCCTCGCCGACCGCCACCAAAAGCTCAAGATCACCAGTCCTGGTCACGCTGCCGTGCAATGCAAGGTCGCGCAATGGCAGCGGCGCACCGGACGTGCGCCCGGCCTCAGGCAGGCGCAGGCTGAACCTGGGGCTGCCCCAGTTGTTGATCTGCCGGCGCTCGCGGGTGTGACCCCAGGCGATATGCCGGCCATCGCGCGAAAACTCGGCGGCAAACACCGCCCGGCCGAGCCCGGCAAGGCGATTGACCTGCTCGCCGGTCCTCAAGTCCCAGATATCGATCTCGTTGTTGCTGCCGCCGGCGGTTGCACCAAGTCCTGCGCCGGGCACTGTGGTGGCGGCCAGCACCAGATTGTCATGACCCTTGTAGGCGGCGCGCACGGTACCTTTGGCAATATCCCAGGCCGAGACCGCAAACGGTGCTTTGCCCGTCCCGCCGATCAACGTAGCGCCATCGGCGCTGAACGACAGGCTCATCACGGCTGTTTTTGCCGCCGGCAGGGCCCTGATGAACTGCCCTGTCCCGGCATCCCACAGCCTGACGCTGCCATCCGCTGCCCCGCTGGCCAGCATCTTGCCGCCCGGCGCAAACACGGCATCAAAGACAATGCCGCCATGGCCTTTCATATGCGCCACGACCGTGCCGTTGCTGACCTGCCACATGGCAAGGGTCTTGTCGTCACTGCCGGTGACCAGCCGCGCCCCATCGCCGCTGAACCGCACCGCGTTGACATCGCCTTTATGGCCCTTGAGCTGGATGAGCTGCGTGCGCGAGGCGACATCAAAGATGATTGCGGTGTCGTCCATGCCGCCTGATGCCAGCCGCTTGCCGTCGGCCGAAAACGCCAGCGCCAGCACCGGTTCACTGTGGCCATCGAGCAAACCGACGATCTCACCGCTTGCCAGATCATAAAGCCGGATCGGATGGGCGGCCACACCGGTTGCGCCGGTCGCACCGGTTGGCCCGCCGGCGGCCAGCAAGCGGCCATCGGGCGAAACCGCAAGATCATAGATCTTGCCATGGTCATCCGGCCCGATCTCGCCGCGCAGCACCCGCTCCAGCCGGCCCGATGCGATATCCCAGATGCGGATGGTCTTGTCGTCGCCGGCCGAGATCAGCTGTTTGCCGTCGGGTGTCACCTGCAGCGCCCGGATCAGCGACAGATGCCCGCCGGTCTCGATCTGCAGGATCGGTGTCTCGGCCCGTGCACCGCCAATCAGCCCAAGGCACAACAGCGCCAGGCCCGCAACAATCGCTGCAGACAACTTTTGAATTCGCCTGAGCTCACGGGTCACGGTGGCAGGTCTCCTGTCGAACATCCATTTTGCCACGCAAGACTAGAGATTTCGACGGTGAATGCCAGATGAACGAGCCCTATAGGTCTGGTTCAGCCCGAATATTGCAAAGTACCTTCAACACAAAAGGAAACGCGCAGCTTCGCGCCATTTGCACACGAAGGACATCGAGATTATGAGAAATTCAGCCAAGACACTGTTTGTGTCGTTCAGCATCGCCGCCGCTGCTGCGGTCTACGCCCTGCCGGCAGCCAATGCGGCAACCGACGAAGGCAGCAAGTTCAAGACCTTTGAAGCTACCCCCAAAGCCGAGCGTGTTGTGCCCAAGGAAGCCACCCCCAAGGCCGAACGCGTTGACCCGGACACCAACCGCCAGATCGTCGTTGAGCCGAAAAACGAGATCCCCGAGACCCCGGTCGCCACGTTGAACCCGTCGGTCGAGGAAACTGAAGGGACCCCGCAACAGGAATTCAGCGAGCCTCAACAGGACGCTGCCGCAAAGCCAAAACCGAAGCCCGAGGTCACCGAACAGCCGGAAGTAACCGAACAGCCTGCAGCTGAAGAAGATGTCTTCGCCCCGCAGAAAAAGGCCGAAGAAGAAAAGGTCGAAATGCCGACTGTCTTCACCGAAAAGCAGAAAACCCTGTTCAACGACCTCGGCACCGAAGATCAAAGGAAGCTGGTCGAGCGCCTGGTCAAAAAGTACGGCTACGACGCCATGTACCCGAAAAACGTGACCCGCAAATACGTAGACGACTACAAGGCCAAGCAGTCGTACCGCAAAAAACGTGATCACTACAGCTACAACGACGACAGCTACACCGGTGGTTACAGCGGCGGCTACAGCGCCTACGGTTCGGGCTACGGCTCAGGTTATGGCTCAGGCTACGCCAACTGCCAGTAATGTAAGTTGAGTAATCGAGTAAGCCGCGCGGGTCCCCTCCCGCGCGGTTTATTGGTTTGGTTAGAGCACGATGAGGTCAAATGATTCCGTATAAGCAAAACGCTTGTCTTATGATTTTGCCACCGTTCAGTGCAAAAAAGAGAACCGCTGTTGGCGAGACGCCACTCGCCCGGCATCGAACAAAACGCCCGGCTCAGCGATCGATGCCGGTTCGAGACGACGGCTTGAGCCTGCCGCCTATTGCTTGCGCAGGATGAACCGCTGGATCTTTCCACTCGGCGTCTTCGGCAATGATGCAACGAAGGCAACCTGGCGCGGAAACGCATGCTTGGCCAACCGGTTGCGGACATGCTGTTTCAGGTCTTCGGCCAAAGTTTCATCGCCCTCATGTCCCGAATGGAGAACGACGAACGCCTTGACGATCTCGCCGCGCTCCTCATCGGGGATGCCAACGACAGCGCTTTCGGCAACGGCATCGTGTTCCAGCAGGCAGCTTTCGACATCGAACGGCCCGATCCGGTAACCCGATGACGTGATCACATCGTCGCTGCGCCCGACAAAGCTGATCGTACCGTCCTCGTTGCGCTCAACCGTGTCACCGGTCAGATAGTAGTCACCGCTCCAGCCCTCGCCTTCAGCCTCCAGATAACCGTCAAAGAAGAACAGCGGCGAGCCCGGGCGATGCACGGCGAGGATCCCTTGTGTGCCGTGCGGCACCGGATTGCCGTCATCGTCCACAACCTCCAGCCGGAACCCGGGCATCGCATATCCGGCCGAGCCGGGGCGCACCTTGTGATGCAAGCCGTGGTGGTTGGCCAGCACCATGCCGCATTCGGTCTGGCCGTACTGGTCGAACAGGTCACAGCCGATGTGCTGTTTGAACCAGCGCATGACTTCCGGGTTCAAGGGTTCGCCGGCGCTGGAGGCAACGCGCAGGTTTTCGGCCAGCGGCCTGGCCGCCTCGGGGCCCTCGGCGATGATCATGCGATACGCCGTCGGCGCGCCGGCAAAATTGGTGATGCCCAGCTCCTCGACCAGCGCCGCAGTGCTCTCGACGGTGAACGGCCCGTCATAAAGCGTGGTCTGATGGCCGATCAGCAACGGCCCGATGACTGCGTAGAACAACCCGTAGGCCCAGCCCGGATCGGCAATGTTCCAGAAAACGTCATCGGGCTGAACATCCAGCCCGAACTTCATGTAGCCGGCAAACCCGGCCAGCCCGCGCAACGGCAGCTTCATGCCCTTTGGCGGCCCGGTCGTGCCGGAGGTGAACATCATCAAAAAGGCATCATCGCCGGTGCGCATCACCGGCATGAAACTGTCGCATTGCGCCGCGGCTTCAGCTGTAAAGTCGATATCGCCGCCCGCCCCGCCAATCGACATTACGGTGAACTGGTCATCCAGATCATCCAGCTTTGCCCGGTTGGCGGTATCGGTGACAACCACCCGGGCCTTCGACGTCGCCAGCCGGTGTTCGATCGCCTTTGGCCCGAAGGCGGTGAACAGCGGCTGATAGACCGCGCCGGCGCGCAACACACCGAGGATCAGCGCCACCAGTTCGGGCGTCCGCGGCAACAGACCGGCGACCCGGTCACCGGGCTCCACCCCATGGGCGACCAGCAGATTGGCGACCCTTGCCGACTGTGCCTGCAGGTCCTCAAAGGTGCAGGTGCCGCTCTCACCCGATGCGCTTTTCCATTTGAGCGCCACCCGGTTTTGCCCGGCATGCCGGTCGCAGCATTCAACGCACGCATTGATCCCGGTCGCGAGATCGCCCTGCAGCGCACCGGTCAATGTGGCGGCATCGAATTCATCATAAAACTGTTGGTATTCGGCCCGGCCGGCCATGATGGTCATGTTCCCCTGCGTGTCCGCTCAGGCAACCATGTCACAGCCGATTTTCGCGCGCAAGCAGCTCCCGGAACTGTCGCTTTGCCGGCCCGGCTCAGCGGTCGATGCCGGTAAACCTACTTGCGCAGCAGCGCATCAATACTCGACTGCACAGCCAGTCCGAAGCGACCGTCAAGCGGGCCGGAATAGATGCCGTCTTCTTTCAGCAAGCGCTGCAGTTCGCGATGGAATGGCGTGCTCCAGCCATCCGGGTTCGCCGCTATTTTCTTGGCTGCGTATGTGTTCCCCTGCTTGAGCGACTGAAAGACGTGCGATGCGGCAATCTTTGAATCCTGGCCGACGCCGCTGCCGGCTTCATACATCCCACCCAAAAGGAACAGCGCGTGAGAGTTCCCCTTGTCCGCCGCCTTGCGATAAAGGCGCACCGCCTCACCGTAATCCAGGGGCACGCCACGACCCTGCAT
>JABDJG010000118.1 GCA_013002595.1 Hyphomicrobiales bacterium
GCCTTCATGGCCGGGCTGCTCTATCTTGCCGGCCAAAAGAAGATCACCGTCATGACCTGGCGTCTCAGCGACCTGAAGCCGGCGGGAATGGCATCCGGTGCCATGCGCTCCAGGACACGTCAAAAGGTATTCCAGGCACCGATGCGCGAGGACAGCGTCATACTGCGCCGCGAACTCCAACTGGCGATTGCCGCCAACCAGACATTGACCATTGTCGATATGCGCAGCGAGGCGGAATACTGGGGCCAGGTGTTGAGAGCCCCAAGAGGCGGCCACATTCCCGGCGCAATCCTTTTTTCTGCGGGCGATGTGCCGGCGACGGGCAGTAGTGTGATTATCTATGGTCACGACACGGTAGATGGTCTCGTGGCGCTTGCAAGGCTGGTGTCGCAAGGCGGCAGCGGCCGGGCTCTCATGGACGGTTGGGCCGGTTGGGCCGCTGATGGCGCCTTGCCTGTAGATGCCCTGACCTTTGCAGACGCGAGCCGGCGTCAGCCACAAGCCGATAAGGCGTCTCCGCCGGCTGATTACCGCTTTTCACGGCCGCTCATTGCGGCCGGTGTGCTGGTGCTTATCGCATTTAGCGCCGGGTATTTCGTCAGATGGCTGACGGCAGGCAACAAGGAATAGCACATGGATCTTTTGATGATTGTCTCAACGCCCAAGGCAGAACCGATTGCCCTCGGTCTGGCCGGCGCAGCTGGCCGCAGTGGGGTAGAATGGGGTGTGTTTTTTACCAATGACGGCGTGAAGGCCCTGGCTAGTGCGGATTTGGTTGCCGCACTCAGCAGCGCCACGATCTCGATCGCCTGTCAGGACTCCTGGCAGCACCACATGGGCGAGGTACGTTGCCCGGTCGAACTGGGCAGCCAGACCAATAACTCCCTTGCCGTCGCCGACGCCGCAAAGATCGTTAGTCTCTAGGAGGACCGCCCATGAGCAACACGGAAAAGAACATTATGGTTTTGTCGCGGCGCGACCCGCTTGAAGCGATGCGCATTGCCGCCGGCCTGACAATCTTCGGCCACAGCGTCAGGCTGGTCTTCATGGGAGGCGCGCTGAGCGAACAGGAAATGCAAAGCGAGCATGCTGAACTGCTGGACCTTGCCGGCATCGAACCGGAAACGACAAATGGGCAAATGGCTGAGCTGCTGGATCATCTGAAGCCCGCGGCACTTGCAGCAGCGATTAACGAAAGCGATGGAGTAATCAGCATATGAGCGCACCGAAACTACTGGCGCTGGACACCGGCCTGTTTGATGATGCCGAAACGCTCCAGGAAGTTGTGAAGCTGATTGCCGGCAGCCGTACAATCTGCTTGGCACCGGCTGAAATGTCTTGCGATGATTGGGACAAACTTCTGAGCGACATCACGGCCGCCGACAAGATAATTACGATCTGAGAGCACGGTATGCGGCGCGCAGTGCTACTTGCCAGTTTCAGTGTGATGTTGGGCGTGATGCAGCCGGCCGGCGTCTTTGCGCAAGGCGAACACGCCCGCCGCGCTGCAGCTGAACTAAGGCTCGTGCTGGGTGACGCACAGAAATTGGCAAATCGCCGTGGATTATCGAAACTGCACGCCACGGGCTTGCAGTCCCGTATTGCGGGCAGCCTTTCTGGCCTTGCGTTGTTGCTGCGCCTGGCGGATCAGGAAACCGGGCGTGAGACGGCAGCAACCCAAGGCGCAATTCAATACATGCGATTGCTGCTTCAAAGCGCAAGCTGGGCGGGCATGGTTTCAGTTTCACAGGATCTGTCGCGCAGCTATCCGCTCAATGTGCCGATGGTCTCAGCCGGACCGAAACGTGCAAAAGCCATTCACGACGAATTGTGCGCAGCCTGCCACGATGAGCCTGATCTTGAGGTTGAGCGCCCTGCCTATGACCTTTTCAAGCAGGCAAAGTCCCAAAGCGAAACCGAATTTCTGGCGAGGTTGATCATCGGCGTGCGCGGTGACAGGGTAACAGGATATTCGAACCCACTAACGGCCCCCGAGCTCAAAGCACTTTTGGACTATTACCGCACAACGATTCCGTAAGGTCTCTCATTCTAACAATGAACCACACTAACGATCCCTGGCAGCTAGTCGCCGCGCCTGCGTGATCCACTTGTCCCGCTTTATCCGGCCCTTGAAGCGCAGATGCTCCTCGACCCACAAGATCTCATCCGAATTCCAGCCGGCAATCTGGTCGAAGTGAAAAAATCCGAGGCCGTGCAACGTCTTTTCCAGTTTGGGACCAACCCCTGAGATTTGCTGCAGGTTGTCCGCCTTGCCGCCACGCGCGGCTGCCAGTCCTGTTGGCCGTTTCGGTTTACCTGTAGCGCGCGCCTTTTTGGGCTTTGTCGTCGGGGCTTTTTTCGCGGCAGCTGTTTTGGATCTTTTCGCGGCGCCGGCTGGAGGCGAGGTGGCTGGCGCCGGCTTGGCAGTTGTGGGGCCTGCAGCTCTTGCCGGCACGACCGAACTGGCTGCTTTTGCTTTGGTTTCAGGCTCTGAAACCGCGGGCGCCGCCGCCGTCATACCCGCTTCAGGTGCAAGCAGCTGGCGCAGGAGGTAACCGATGATGCAGCCGATGAAGAACGCCAGCAACAGCCATAAAAGCAGTTCAAATGACATGGATCAGCCCTTTCATTGTATCTGCCTCAGACTGTTTGCTCAGACCGGCCGCGCGCCATCCAGCCGACAATTACCCCAACAGCAAGTGCCACCACCAGCCAGCCCCAGTGGTCAAAGGCAACAGCCATGATGGCTGTGTTCTGCTCCGAATTCATCACTCGCCTCCTTTTGGAAAGTCTTGGCGCCGTTTCGCGGCCATGCGCCACACTTCAATTGATCTGATGGGAAACAAGACAAAGATGAGCCAAACCACGCAATACTGACGGCCCACCGATGTCGCCCCCTCGGCCTGCAATCTGTTGTGTGTCCAAGCTTAATTGCATTCATGCCAGGCAACAACCGGGATTGCAGGAATGTTCCTCTCCCTCGCCAAGTGTTTTAGCATGCAGAACCGGCCCTTTGCCGAGCCCCGCAATTGCGCTATTTGAGGTCGGATGAGCAAATCAGCCATGAAAGTCGGTTTCGTCGGCGTCGGCCTTATGGGCCACGGCATGGCGGCAAATCTTCTCAAGGCCGGCCACGACCTCACCGTCATTGCCCACCGCAACCGCCAGCCGGTCGATGATCTTGTGGCGCGCGGCGCCCGCGAGGCAAAATCACTGGCCGAATTGGCTGGCGCCGCACACTTCATCATCCTGTGTGTGACCAACGCCGATGTTGTCCAAAGCGTTGTTGATGAACTGTTCGATCATCTAACCGGCGATCACGTCATAATCGACACATCGACATCGGACCCGGTGGTAACCGAGAAGCTGGCCGGCCGGCTGGCCGCCAAGGGCGTAGCCTTTGCCGATTCGCCGCTGACCGGCGGCGCTCAACAGGCCGCAGAAGGCGTATTGGGCGCGATTGTCGGCGGCAGTGAGCAAACGTTTGCCCGCATCAAGCCGGTTCTGGAAGCGTTTTGTACCCGCATCGGACATTTCGGTCCGGCAGGGTCGGGCCACCGGGCCAAGCTGATCAACAACTATCTGGTCATGTCGATGGTGGCATCGATCGCGGACACCTTCAATGTCGCCCGCAGGGCCGGTATCGATTGGGCATCTCTGTTCGATGTCATGAAGTGTGGCTCGAACTATTCCGAAGCGCTGCGCCGTATCGTTGAACCGGCGCTGGAAGGCGATCTCGACGGCTATAAATTCACCCTGCGCAATGCGCAAAAGGATGTCGGCTACTATCTGTCGTTCGCCGACGACGCCGGACTGACATCGGACCTCGCCCGCGAGGTGATGGCGGTCTATGAGCGGTCCGTCGCCGAGGGTCACGGTGACCTGTTTTTGTCCCGCTTGATCGACCCGGAAACGGCAGGAAAAGATGCTGACGCTTAACCCGCGCATCACCGGGCTGGAGGAGGAGGGCGCCTTTGCGGTTCTCGATCTCGCACTTGCGCTCAAAGCCAAAGGCCATCCGGTCATCAACCTGGGTATCGGCCAACCGGATTTCCCGCCACCTGAGCATGTGCTTGCCGCCGCTGAGAAGGCCGCCCGCGACGGGCCGCATGGCTATACCTCGCCTGTCGGCATGATCGAGCTGCGCGAAGCGGTCAGCCAGCATGTCGGCACCCGGTATGACGTCGATGTTCATCCCGATGAAGTGGTCATCGTGCCCGGCGGCAAGGTGACCTTTTATTTCGCCTGCCATCTGTTCGGCGGTCCTGGTGCGGAGATCCTTTATCCAGACCCGGGGTTCCCGCCGTACCGTGAAGCTGTATTGTCGGCTGGCGCCACCGGCAAGCCCTATCCGATCCGCGAAGACCGCGATTTCGGTTTTGACCCTGATGAAGTGCTGGCGCTGATCACACCGGCCACCCGGCTCATCATACTGAATTCACCAGCTAACCCGACCGGCGGCGTTGTCGAAAAGGCAGCCATGACGGCGCTTGCCGAGGGCCTTGAAGCCCATCCGCATGTGGCGATCCTGTCCGACGAGATCTATTCGCATCTGGTGTTCGACGGCGCCGGCTTTGTCAGTTTGATGCAGTATCCCTCATTGCGCGACCGGGTTATCCTGCTCGATGGGTGGTCCAAGACTTTTGCCATGACCGGCTGGCGGCTTGGCTACGGCATTTGGCCCAGGGCCCTGGTTGAGCATGTCCGCAAGCTGATCACCGTCGATCACTCGTGCGTTAATGGCATCGCTCAGGTCGCGGCGCTGGCTGCGATCACCGGCCCGATGGATGCGATAGACAGTATGCGGGCCCGGTTTGCCGAACGCCGCAAGGTCGTGGTTGATGGTTTGAATGAGCTGCCGGGTGTAACCTGCCGTTTGCCGGGCGGTGCCTTCTATGCGTTTCCAAATGTGACCCACACGGGTCTCGCCAGTGGTGATCTGGCCCGCAGGTTGTTGGATGAAGCACATGTGGCGCTCATTGCAGGTGAGGCCTTTGGCGATAATGGTAAAGGATTTTTGCGTGTGTCCTATGCGGCCGGTACCGATGAAATCGAGCAAGCGTTAGACAGGATAAAAGACTTTCTTGAAAAGGGATAAATAGCCATGCCGGGCGGGGTAAGGGGGTTTGGGCGAGACCCAGCATGGCCGGAAGGCTTCGGTTTTACTCGGTGATACTCACGCCCGACGCCTCCCTGTTTGCTAGAATGTATCTGGTTGCAATGACGAACGGATGACGGTTGGATGACACTGAGATGAATATCAAAACGTTACTGAGTTTTGTTGCGGCCTTGTTGACCATCATGGTTGCAGTCAAGACATCCGGCGCTGCCCAGGAAAACCCCGGCAAGCCATTGCGTGGCCATGACGACCGCGTCGCGCTGGATACGATTGAGCCGCCTTATTCGGCAATCGGCCGTCTCAACCTAGGCGGCGGGCGGCAGTTTTGTTCGGGCACATTGATCGCACCGGACAAAGTCCTGACTGCCGCTCATTGCCTGATTGATTCACGCACCAATAAACCATACCTCCCCAGCCAGGTGCATTTCGTTGCCGGCCAGCGCCGCGACATCTTCATTGATCATGCACCGGCCCGCTGTTTGATACCGCTCAAACGCAAGGCGTCCACAGGCGCACCGGATATCCAGAATTATACCGACGACGTTGCTGTCATTGTCCTGGCCAGGCCACTCAACGTAGCACCGGTGTCTCGCGCCGCGGCCTATATCGGCGATCCCGGCCGGCTTTCCCATCCGGCATATTCGAAATCGCGGCCTTACCTGTTGTCGCAACATGCCAACTGCGCATTGCTGTCCAAGTCAAAGGGCATGTGGTTGACAGATTGCGATACTGCCTATGGTTCATCCGGCGGGCCGGTTTTTGCGTATCAGGACAATCACCCCCGGTTAATAGCGGTGATGTCAGGCATCTCTCGCGCCGGCAATGAAGTGTTCTCAATTGCGGTGCCGGTGACGATCTGGGACAAGCTGGCAACTTCTGCCACATGCGATCGCGACTGACGCATTGGCACTGACAAAGGGCTCATGGCTGACGATGAACGAAGGCCCCGATCAAAACGCGGCAGCTTTCTATGACCAGCTGCCGGCAGTTGCCGATGCAAACGGCATTACGGACCTGACCAACTACCGTTCGTTGCCGGCCGGATGGCTGGTCGCCACATCTGATATCGTCGCGTCGACCGAAGCTGTTGCGGCGGGCCGCTACAAAGTCGTCAATACCGTTGGCGCGAGCGTCATATCGGCCGTAGCCAACCGGCTGCAGCATCGCAATTTCCCGTTTGTCTTTGGCGGCGATGGTGCAGCATTGGCCATCCCGGGCGATGCCGGTGAACAAGTTGCCTCTGAGTTGGCGGCGGTTTGCATCTGGGCCCTTGAAGAACTTCAGATCGAACTGCGCGCAGCAATCATGCCGATCGAGGATATCCGCAAGGCTGGTTATGATGTTCTGGTCGCAAAGTTCCAGGTCGCGCCGGATGTCGCGTACGCCATGTTTACCGGCGGCGGCCTTGCATATGCTGAAAACGTCATGAAACGAGGTGGTGGGCTGATCAAACCGGCACCATCCGGCACCAGACCTGATCTGACCGGGCTGTCGTGCCGCTGGCAACCGGTTCGCTCCCGCAATGGCGTGATCCTGTCTGTGCTGGCTGCTCCACGCAGCGATGCGGATCCTGGCCGCTTTATGAATATGGCTGCAGACATCATCGCTCTGGCGGAAATGAGTGATCGTACAACCAGTCCGCTGCCGCCGGAAGGCCCTCCCATCGGGTGGCCACCGAAGGGCCTTAAGCTGGAACTGGCGGCATCACACGCCGGCTTTGGCCGCATCACCAAGGCGATGTATATATTGGGCGAGCAGGCGGTCGGCTGGATATGCGACCGTACCGGGTGGAATGCCGGCCGGTTCAATGCGCAGGATTATCGCCGCGATACCGCGCGCAACAGTGATTTCAGGAAACTCGACGATGGTCTGAAGCTCACCCTTGACGTCACGACCGAACTCGCAGGCCATATCGAGCAGATGCTCCAGAAAGCAGAAGCAGATCAACTGTGTATCTATGGGCTGCATCGTCAGGATGACGCCCTGGTGACCTGCATTGTTCCATCAACGGTCGCCCGCGACCACATCCACTTTATCGATGGCGCCGACGGCGGTTATGTGTCGGCATCCAGACAGCTCAAGGCAAAGCTCTAGGTCGTATCGACATTTAGGATTCGCAAATCACCAGATGTGTGATTCATGAACTTCCAGGTTTGTTTTATCTGGAGGTTCATTATGGCGAAGCGTTACGAGCTTTCTACAGTTCAGTGG
>JABDJG010000032.1 GCA_013002595.1 Hyphomicrobiales bacterium
AGGTTACCCTTGGGGTGGTTGGGCGGGGGAGCGGGCCGGTGCCGACTGACTACGATACACAAGTTTATTCCGCCATGCCGAGCTGGCGCAGGCCGTCCAGCATCACGTCCATGAACGGCTTGGAGAACACCATTGCGTCACGGACCTTGCTCAGTGTGAGGTCCGGGTAGTGCTGCATCAAGATGTCATAGGCCGCCCTTGCCTCATCCATGCGGCCGGCACCGACCAGCACTGGCGCCAGGCTGCGGTAGATCCAGAATGCGTGCGGACGCTCCTGCAGCGCCCGCCGGAACAGCTCGACCGATTTGTCGAACTCGCCGGCCCCCTCCATGGCCGAAGCCATACCGACATAGTTGTTGAAGATGAGCGGATCGAACGGGCTCAGCCGGCCGGATTTCTCAAAGTACTCCATGGCAGGCTCTGGACGGTCGGCATACGTTTCCAGCCAGCCCAACCGGCTCCAGGTCCAGGCTGAATTGGGATCGATCGACACTGCCCGTTCCAGCAGAATGCGAGCCGTGCCAAAATTGCGGATGATTGTGTGGACCGTGCCCAGAACCGACAGGACCAGCGGGTCGTCGCTGCTCAGCTCGGCGGCTTTCTCGGCCAGTCTGAGGGCCTCGGACTTACTGGCCGCGATATCGTCGGACCAGTTGTAGACCGAGCGCTGGGCATGGCACCAGCCGGCCAGCGACAGCGCCAACGGGTAATTCGGATCGATTTCGAGGGCCTGCTCCAGAAACGATAGTGCGGTGACCGTCTCGGGCTGTTCCAGCGCCCAGACGTGCGGCAGCGCACGCATGGTGAAGTCATAGGCGCCAAGATCCTGCGGCCGCTTGCGGCGGACCCGTTCGATCTCGGCCAGCCGGATCGAGGGCTGCAGGGCGCCGGCAACCTGTTCGGTGATCTGGTCCTGCAACTCGAAGATGTCATCCAGGGAGCCGTCAAACCGCTTGGCCCAGACATGGGCGCCGTTTTCGGTCTCGATCAGCTGGGCGGTGAGCCGCAATTTGTTGCCGGCGCGCTGGACGCTACCCTCCAGGATATAGCTGACGCCAAGTTCGCGCCCGATCTCGCGGACATCGGCGTGCCTGCCCTTGTAGGTGAAGGCGGTATTGCGGGCGATGACAAAGAACGAGCGGATGTTGGCCAGGGCAGCGGTGATCGCCTCAACGATGCCGTCGGCAAAATACTCCTGGTCCGGATCGCCCGACATGTTGTCGAACGGCAGCACGACGATCGATGGTTTGTCGGGCAAGGCCAGCGGGGGTCTGGCGTTGTCGCTGGCTGAACGCTCGGCGGGCCAGCGGTACACGCGGATGGGCCGTTCGATATTCTTGACCTCGTGCTCGCCGGCATCGGCGAACTCGGTATCGATGCGGTTGCCGACGCTTTCATGGACGATGGACGACAGACAGACACCACCGGGATCGGCCAGCGTTTCCAGCCGTGCGGCTATATTGACGCCATCACCGTAGATGTCATCGCCCTCGATGATGATGTCGCCCAGATTGATACCTATGCGCAGCTTGATAACACCGGACTCTTCACCCAATTGCCGCTGGATCGACAGCGCACATTCCACGGCGTCCAGCACGCTGGCAAATTCGACCAGAACACCATCGCCCATGAGTTTGACAATGCGGCCGCGATGCTTCTTCACGGCCGGGTCAAATATCTGAATGCGGTGTGCTTTCAGCGCCTCCAGCGTGGCCGCTTCATTGTTGGCCATCAAACTGGAATAGCCGACCACGTCCGCTGCAAAAATCGCAGCAAGGCGCCGTTCCATTTTTTGACTCTCCTCAGCGGAGAAAGCTAGCGATACAACATCGCGCGCGCCACTAAAATCGCGAATGGTTTCAATGGACGGTTATGCAAGTGCAGCCGGCCAGCCGGCAAGGCCCATCGGAAGCGCTGCCGAAGATGTTCACGTCAATCTGTTCACTCGGTTTTTGAACTGAGTGCCGGTTCAACCCTTGCGCAGGGATTGCTCGATGTCGTCGGTTGGCGAATTGATAAGCGTCTTAGCCTGCTCCATCACCAGCTTGTTCGTTACTTCCTGGTGCAGCAGTGGCCGTATCTCGCCGAGGGTGTCGGGATCAGCGACCAGCACCAGGTTATCGAATTTTCCGGCGTGTGCCTGCTTGTAGAGATGGTTTGCCAAGATCTTGGAAAATGTCGCTTCGTTGTTCTCCTGATCGGAGTGGTCCGGCGGCACTTTGCCGGACGGGCCTTCATCAGCCAGATCACCAGGGGTCATCGTGCGTTCGGCGTGCAGTTTGATGGCACCCTGGCGGCCCTGGTTGCGAAAGAGCTTGGCTTCTTCACCGGTCGCAACAACAATTAGCGCATCATGCGGGATTTGCCGGTCAGTCATATCTGTACTCCATCTTAGAATCACATTTTGATCCCGCGGTCTGCGCCAGCCCCGACAGCAAGACGTTGTTGCTATGGCAGGGCTGGCGCCTGCAGCGGTTGCCGACCCGAGCTTCGAGTTCTCGTTCCGCCCTTTTCAACGCGCTCGATCGCGGATCGTTGCATCGAGACGCGAATGCGCATGGTGGGTGACGTCCAGGCTATCGGATAATTCAGTTGGAACGCCATCTCCCAGCACGTTGAAAATGTGCCCGAAATCGCCGCCAAATTCAGGCCAGGCGTCAATGCACTGTGATGCAGGTGCAGCCGGCCAGCCGGCAGACTTCTTGCGAGACGCTGCCGAAGGTGACTTCCTCGATCTGGCCGAGGCCGCGCATGCCCATCACGATGGTGTCAGCCTTGAGGTCTGCAGCAGCCTTGACGATGGCCGGTGCGGCGCGATCATCGGCAATCTCAAGAACATCGACAACGACGCCCCGGGCCTCAGCCCGCGAACTGGCTCGGGACAAGATGTCATTACCGACCGCTGTCAGCAGGGCATTGGAGGACGGCCGCAGCGGCCGGTCCGGATTGTCCATGATCTGCTGCGGCGACCAGTCGGTAGCCGGCTCGCTCAACAGCTCCTGCAGCTCGGACAGGACCGGTTTGTCTGCCGCCACGCCCGGCAATCGCAGCAGTTCGTCCGGTTCCTTGTCGCGCAACAGCACATGAAACAACTTGATTTTTGCGCCCTTGCATTGCGCCAGGTCCAACGCCAGATCAAGCGCCTTGTCGGCGGCTGCCGAGCCGTCCGTCGGGATAAGAATTGTTTTCATGCGCCAGTTCCAACCGTCACCGTACCAGATCAAATTCCTACCCTGACAGCGGCCCTGCGCATTGACGTGGATCAAGCTGCAAAGTTGCCAATTGGTGCAGCGCCAGGACATGTTGGACAGTCATGCAAGCGTGCCATAATCTGGCATGCTCCAACATCGAGAGACGACCTACGTACCACCCTCTTGCTTGCAACTGAGCATCGTCATGCACGACATCCTTGACCCGGACACCTTTGCGCTCGATCAGCCGGCAAGTCCGGTCTATCAGGCGCTCGTCACGCGCTGCCGGGCAGATCTTGGACGCGATGGCATGTTCAATCTTGCCGGACTTTTGCGGCCGCAAGCAGCTGCGCAGGCGGTTGCAGAGATTGCTCCCATCATGCAGGCGGCCTCGTTTACCCACAAGCGCTGGCACAATATCTACTTTCGCAAGGACATCGCCGGACTTGCACCCGACCACCCGGCCCTGCAGCAGTGCGAAACGGTCAATCACACGGTCTGCGCGGATCAAATGGCTGGCAGGATCGCGATGAAAGTCTATGAATATCAGCCGCTTGTGAGGTTTCTTGAGTGTGTTATGGAAAAGGACCGGTTGTTCTTGATGGATGACCCGCTGGCGCGCGCCAATGTCATGTCGTACCGCGATGGCGAGGCGCTCAACTGGCATTTCGACCGGTCCGAGTTCACAACAACGCTCCTGTTGCAGGCACCAGAGGCCGGCGGTGGGTTTCAGTATCGCTCCGATCTGCGCACTGATGACGACCCCAATTACCAAGGCGTTGCCCGACTGCTGACCGGCCAGGACCCCGATGTGCGCACGCTGACGGCCGAGGCCGGGACGTTGAACGTCTTTCGCGGCAAGAATACAGCACACCGGGTAACACCGGTCACCGGCGCGCGTGAACGGATGATCGCGGTGTTCTCCTACTACGAAAGGCCCGGGGTCGCTTTCTCCAACGAGGAACGAGCGGTTTTTACGGGCGGGCTTCATGACTTCCACGTTCATGGACGAGCGCAAGCGGACTTTCCTGAATGCCGAGGGTGCCGACAAACCGCTGAAAAGCCCTATGCCGCACGCAACGCTCGTCAAGGCCCGGCAATACCGCATATCGCGCATCCGCCAATTGCTGGCGCAGCACGATTGTGCCGCTGCCCTGCTCTATGATCCGGTCAACATCCGTTATGCGTTCGACTGTTCGAACATGCAGGTCTGGACGATGCACAATCCGATCCGCTATGCGCTGATCTTCACGTCCGGGCCCGGCATCATGTTCGAATTCAAATCCTGTCAGCATCTGTGCGACGGGTTGGAGGCCATCGATGAGGTGCGCACGGCGGTCGGCTGGATGTATATGGGAGCCGGTGATCGGGTCGGCGAATATCTGGGAAAATGGGCAGACGAGATCGCCAGCCTGGTGCGCGAGCACGGCGGCGGCAATTGCCGGCTGGCCATCGACAGGATGGAGCCCGAGGGCGTACATGCGCTTGGCGAGCGCGGGCTCACGATCGTTGACGGCGGCCAGATAACCGAACGGGCCAGGGCCATCAAGTCAGCCGATGAAATCGACCTCATGCGCTGGACGATACGGGTTTGCGAAGCCGGCATGGCGCGGATCTACGAACACTCGGTACCGGGCGTCACGGAACAGGAATTGTGGGCACACCTGCATTTCGAAAATGCCCGCTCGGGCGGCGAGTGGCTGGAGACGCGCCTTCTGGCCTGCGACCCGAACACCAATCCGTGGTACCGCGAATGCGGGCCTCGAGAATGCCGCGAAGGTGAGATGATTTCGTTCGACACCGACATGGTCGGTCCGTACGGCTATTGCGCCGATCTTTCGCGGGCATGGACCTGCGGCTATACCGCAATGACCAACAAGCAGCGTGAGCTTTATGATGCAGCGCTCGAACAGATCGACCACAACCTGGCGCTGATCCGTGCCGGCCTCAGCTTTGCCGAATTCAACGATAAGTCATGGCGTATTCCTGAAGCCTACCAGCCGTATCGCTATTCCGTTGCCGCGCATGGCGTCGGCATGGCCGATGAATGGCCGGTTGTTCTGCTGCATCCCGATTTTGCCCATAACCATGGCGGGCATTTCGAGCGCAACATGGTGGTGTGCGTTGAAAGCCTGATCGCCGAGGCCGGTTCTGAAAGCATCAAGCTGGAAACCCAGGTTCTGGTGACGGATACCGGTGTTGAACGACTGGACACGTTTCCCTGGGAGGATGCCTGAGGATTACCCGCTGAACGCTGCAGCCGTGAGCACGATGCCGCCGATCGAGGTCACGATGCCCATGGCGGTCATGAACCTGGGCGACAGCCACCATCCGTCGAAAAAAGCAAGAAACCGCTCGCGCAGGGCCAGCATGAGCACGCCTTCAGCCAGGCTGATCCAGCCGATGAACGACACGAAACCGGCGAGAAGATTGCTCCAGTCGTTGTGGATCGCCACAATGGAACCGCCGATCGCAAAGGCCACGACGCCGGCCAGATAACCGAGCATCGGCTGGCCCTTCAACTCATCGAACATCGCCTTCATGCCATGGCGGTCAATCAGCAGTCCGGCGCCGGCCGACATGAAGTATACGCCAATCAAACCAGCGAGAATTTGCGTCGTTGTCATCACGTCCTCCTAGGGCCTGTGGACATTCAGGTTGTAGCGCTGGCGTGGCCCATTTTGTCTGTGGCTAGCTTTGAGCAGCGCAGCAGGGCCCACCCCTTCAAGATGCTCAAAGC
>JABDJG010000046.1 GCA_013002595.1 Hyphomicrobiales bacterium
CGAGGGTACCCTGTGGGTGGTTGGGCGGGGGCGCGGGCCGGTGCCGACTACAATTAAGCGCAACGCGCCTTAGAATATAATCGCGGCTCATTAGACCTGTTCGTTCAGTGCCGCGCTGTGCCTGATTGTCTCACCTGTTGCAACAAGACGGCGCCGGGCCGGTGCCGATCATGACCAAAATTCTCAAACCAACCCGACCTGCCGCAGCTTGCCGTCAAGGACATCGGCATCAAACGGCTGCATCAGGCACTCCGAAGCGCCTTCCCAGATCGCCCGGCCGATGTGCGATGGACTGGCATCATCACCATAAACCAGAACCACCGGTTCGCGGCCCTTTTGGGTCCTGCGGACCCGCTTGATGAATTCAAAGGCGTGCATGTCGGCCAAACGCTCCGAAATCATGATCAATTCGGGCATTTCGCCGTGACATTTTTCGAGCGCTTCGCCGGCATCGTGCGCTTCATCGAGATCGAACTCATATGGCTCCAGCAGATGCTGGATCCGGTCGCGTTCGGCTTCACAAGCATCGACAATGAGACATTGGGCCATGTCATATGATCCTTCAAACTGCATTGCCTGACCATCCCATCGCTGTCTGTTGGTTGCGACTCCTGCGCTCGCATGGTTAACGTCTCGTTAACAGGTTATCCACAGGTGCCGCGGGACGGTTTAAGGCATATTTTTCAATTAGATGGATTCGTATGCGGAATCTTTTCCACAGCCGCGAGAATTGTGGGACAAAGCAGAATCAGACTCACCGGCCGACTCACCTGCCCCAACCGGCAGCCCGGCGGTGTCGACTTGCCATGCTTCAAAAGCCGGCTCAGTCTGCTAGGGTGTGGTGTCGTATCGCTACCGGACCAAGGAGACAAGAATGCCCGGCATGTGGTTTGAAGAATTCGAGGTTGGCCGCACCTACGACCACTCCATCACCCGCACGGTCACCGAGATGGACAACATGATGTTCTCGTGTCTGACCATGAACCCGCAACCGCTGCACATCGACCGCAACTTTGCTGAACAGACCGAATTTGGCCAGCCACTGATGAATTCCCTGTTCACGCTGGGCCTGATGATCGGCATTTCGGTCAATGACCTGACCCTCGGCACCACCGTCGCCAACCTCGGCATGACCGATGTAACCTTTCCTGCCCCGCTGTTTCAGGGCGATACCGTCCGGGTCACCTCCGAAGTCAAAAGCATCAGGGCGAGCAAATCCCGGCCCGATGCCGGCGTGGTCGAATTTGTTCACCGCGCCTACAAGCAGGATGACACACTTGTCGCCCAATGCACCCGGCAGGCCTTCATGAGAAAGCGTCCGTAATGCGCTCCTTGCTGTTTGTCCCCGGTGACCAGGAACGCAAGATCACCAAGGCGCTCGATGGCGATGCCGACGTCGTCATCCTCGACCTTGAAGACTCAGTGGCGCCCGAGTGCAAACAGGCGGCACGCGCGTTGACTGCCGAGGTGTTGTCCTCAGCGCAATCCGGGCCAAAACGCTACGTGCGGGTAAATCCGTTGTCGAGCGGCCTCACGGCGCAAGATCTGGATCATGTGCTGCCGGCTGGCCCGGATGGCATCCTGCAGCCCAAAACCGAGACAGGTGATGACGTCATCTCATTGAAAAATATGATGAAAGCGCCATTGCCGATCATCGCGATCGCAACCGAGACGGCCAGCGCCATGTTCGGGCTGGGCAACTATGCCCGGGCCGCCCCGGACCTCATCGCCATGACCTGGGGCGCTGAAGACCTGTCCAACGAACTGGGCGCTGCAACCAGCCGCGATGAGGCTGGCCATCTCACTGACCCCTACCGGCTCGCCCGCAGCCTGTGCCTGGCCGGCGCCCGTGCCGCCGATGTCGAACCCGTCGACACGGTCTTTGTCGATTTTCGCGACCATGACGGCCTGCACAATGAATGTATCAGCGCCGCGCGCGATGGTTTCACCGCAAAATTGGCCATTCATCCCGATCAGGTCGCGGTGATAAACGACGTATTCACGCCGTCAGTTGATGCCCTGGCTGAGGCCAACCGCTTGATTGAGGCCTTTGCAGCAGCGGGAAATCCGGGCGTCATCAAGCTGGATGGCAAAATGTTCGACATTCCCCACCTCAAACGCGCCAAAAAGCTCATCTCGCGCGCCGGCGCCATCGCCGGTTAACCGATCATTGACCAGAATTGCAAAGAACTGCCCCGGTCTCCCAGCGGCAACTAACAATTTTGTGACCTCTAGGCGTTAAACTCACGGCGAACTTACAATAATGGGGTGGCAAGAAGACCATGTCGCAAGCCAATTCAATTCAACCGCTGACCGGTTCGGGCGGTGCCAAAGGCCTGCCAAAAAACGGCGCCGGAAGCTATTTCAATCCAGCCCGCATTCAAACGGTCATGAAAATTTTCGATGCAACCGCATTGCTGATCAGTCTCACCATTCTGTTCTATGCGGCCCTGCAATTCATGTCCAAGGATGCTGCGCTGATAGCGGCCGCCTTTCTGGCCGCCGAAGTCACTTACGTATGCATGATCGGGCTGCGCTGGATCCGCATCTATGACACCGACTTCCTGGTCAAGGTCCAGCACGGGTTTGTCGCCGCATGTGGCGTCATGACGTTTGTCGGCGGTGCGGCACTGTTGTTCACCAACGCCTTTCTGTTTCCGCTCATCCCCGGCAGTTCGCTTGTTTGGCTCGCCGCCATGGCCGTCTTTTTCGGCGTCAGCCGTTTTGCTGCCGGCATGTGGGCAAAGCCGCTTGCCAGCTCCGGCGCCTTCCGTCAGCGCATCGTTATCGTCGGTGGCGATGTGGGCGCCGGCAAGGCGATCGAAGCGCTTGAGACATCCGATGACATCGACGTTGAGATCCTCGGCATGTTCGACAACCGCAAAAATGACCGCAGCCCCGCTGTCGTGCGCGGTTACAAGAAGATCGGCCGCATCGACACTCTCGCGGACTATTGCGCCAACAACCGGGTCGACCTGGTCATTGTTGCGATCCCGATGACGGCACATGACCGGCTGATGCAGATACTCCCGCAACTGTGGAAGCTGCCGGTCGACGTTCGCATCTGCGGCCAGGCCATCGATATGAAACTGTCGCCGCGCGCCTATACGTTCCTTGGCAAACTGCCGCTGCTCACCGTTTTCTCTCGCTCGCTGAACCGCAGCGCGCTGCGCACCAAGAACATCATGGACAAAGTGATGATCAGCATACTGATCGCCATGATCTCGCCTTTGCTGGTTGCAACGGCTGCCCTTGTCTTTGTGACCAGCCGCGGCAAACTGCTGTGCCACGAGGTCCACACCGGTTTCGGCGGCGAGCCAATCAAGCTGCTGCGCTTTTGCACCCGCCGCGAGGCCGAAACCGCAGATGGTGAACCGTCCTACACGCCGCTTGGCCGTTGGCTGGAGGCCACGTCGCTGCATGAGATGCCCGAGCTGTTCAATGTTCTCAAGGGCGATTTGTCGATCGTCGGCCCGTCCATCCATGCCGGCCTGGGCGAGGACGCCAGTGCTTATGAAAAAGTCGCCGACAGTTACTGCATGCGTCACGGCCTGCGCCCCGGTCTTATCGGTTGGGCCCAGATCCACGGCTTCAGCGGCAAGCTCGACACACCGGAAACGATCGAGAACCGGGTCAAATATGATCTGGAGTACGTCGACCGCCTGTCCTGGCTGTTCGATCTGCGAATCCTGGCCCAGACACCGTTCGCCTGGCTCAGAAGCAAAAGCCCGCAATACGTCGTCTGACAAAAACGGCCCGTGTTTAGATCGGGCCGCTTTTGTTTTTTCCAGATGTCACGGCCACCGGTACCGGCGAGGACACGATCAGCTCGCGGTGCGGATATGGGATCTCGATGCCGGCCTCTGCCAGCGCGTCCCACAAGGCCAGGAACACGTTACCGCGAATGTTGGTCGTGCCCTTCTGGGGGTCGCGGATCCAGAACCGCAAGATGTAGTCTACCGATGAATCGCCGAGCCCCGTGATGTGGCACACCGGCGCCGGCTGCTGCACGACACGCTCCTGGCTTCCCGCCGCCGCACAAGCCAGCGGCCGCACCTGATGCGGGTCGGCCTTGTAGCTGACGCCGAAATGCACATCGAGCCGTACCAGTTCATCGGAAAACGACCAGTTCACCACCTTGTTGGTGATCAGTCCTCATTGGGGATCAGGAATTCGCGGCCGTCGCGCGAGATCACCGAGACATAGCGCGCCGCCAACTGGCTGATCCGCCCATAGGTGTCGTCAACACTGATAACATCGCCCGGCTTGATCGATTTGTCTGCCAGCAGGATGAACCCGGATATAAGGTTCGACACCACTTTTTGCAGCCCAAAGCCGATACCAAGGCCAATCGCGCCCGAGAACACCGCAAATGCGGTCAATTCGATGCCGATGATGTTGAGCCCCCACAAAAGCGCAACGACGATCAGCAGCACGCGGGCGATCTTGCTCACCAGCACCTTCAGCGACGGCGTCAGGTCTTCGACCGCCCGGATGCGGCTGTCGGCAAACTGGCCCAGCGTTACCGCCAGCCACAACAGCACCGACAGGGTCAACAGCCCTTTCAACACCACCAGAAGCGACAGGCGGAATTCATCCATCTGAATGGCGGCGGCGTCGAGAGCAGCAATGGTTGCCGGCAACAAACCGACAATGTTGAGCGCCGCCACTGTCCAGGCGACCAGCGACACCAATTTGGCAACGGTGCGGTTGCGGATCAGGCGTGATGCCGTTGAGATCACCAGCCAGGCGGTCGCCAGACTGGCCGCCGACAGGATGATCTGTGACCGGCTCGGCCAGGTCACCTCACGCATCACCACCAGAGCGAGCCACAGCAGACCGGCAAAAAGAATGATTTTCATCTGATGCACTACAACATTCATCAGCCGGCTCAGGGCCGCACTGCCGGCAATCACCTGCAGATGCCGCTCGCACATCGCGGTTATCCGTTTGTCGAGCGACAGTGCAATGACGAAAGCCAGGGCGATAAACCCGACCTGTCCGATCGTCCAGGTTACATTTGGCCCCGAAAAGGCAAATCCCAATTCGCGCAGCCACAAGAAGACGGCGCCGAACAGATCGGAAATTCTGTCAGACAACGATTGGGTTCCCATACTCTTTGCCTAGGGCCTGTTGAGGTTCAGGTTGCGGCGCTGGCGAGGCCCATTTTGTCTGTGGCTAACTTTGAGTGGCGCAGTAG
>JABDJG010000048.1 GCA_013002595.1 Hyphomicrobiales bacterium
GGATAGACCTATGGCTGGCCGGAACCGGCGGGCGCATTTCGCTCAACACCAAACATGCAACCGCAGATGTCGCCGTGAGCGATCTTGGTGTTGCGGATATGGTTGTCGATGCCGGCGGCCTTGACCGCAAGCTGACGCTGCAACGCCTGCCGGCCGAATTCGAAACGCGGCACGTCAGCCAATCGGTCAGGTGTCCGGTCAAAGCCGGCGGCGATACAAGGCTGTACGTCCGGATGCAGCAGATCGATGGCCACCGGGCCTGGTCGAGCCCGATCTATATGTTCAGGTAAACCGGTTCAGGCGGTTGCCAGCATGATGATGGCGGCACCGATGATGTCATCGACCGAACAGCCGCGCGACAAATCACAGACCGGTTTGGCGAAGCCTTGAAAGAACGGGCCGATGGCATCGGCATTGCCCATGTACTGGACCAGCTTGTAACCGATGTTACCGGAGTTCAGATCCGGGAAGATGAGAACGTTGGCGGCGCCGGCAACCCCTGCTCCGTCTTTGACCTTGCGCTCGGCGACGGCCGGTACGAATGAGGCATCGGCCTGCAGTTCGCCATCGACGGTCAACTCGGGAGCGCGCCGGCGCACGATGTCCAGCGCGGCGGTCACCTTGTCGACCTGCTCGGCACGGGCACTGCCCTTGGTCGAGAACGACAAAAGCGCAACGCGGGGCTCTTCGGTGAGCAGCTTTGCAGCGCTTTGCGCCGAGGCAATGGTGATGTCGGCGAGCTCTTGCGGGTCAGGATCGATGTTGACCGCACAATCGGCAAAAATGAATTCCCGTGGGCCGGAGCCCATAAAGTTCGGCACCGCCATTAAAAAGTAACTTGAGAGCCGATTGATGCCGGGCGCCAGACCGACTGTCTTGAGGCCGGCTGAAATGACTTTGCCGGTCTCGTTGGCGGCGCCGGCGATCATCGCATCTGCCATGCCGCCTGCCACCATCATGCCACCGAACAACAGCGGCTGGCTGATCATCTCGAGCGCCTGATCAGCATCGATCTTCTTGTTGCGGTCGGCCAGACCTGCTGCCAAACGGTCCGTCTCGCCGTGCCGCGAGGGATCGACAAGCTCAATGGCAGCCAGGTCGATCGACGCGTCAGCCGCAGTTTTCAGCGTTTCCTTAGGGTCACCGAGCACGATGACGGAGGCGATCTTTTCATCGACCAAATGTCTGGCCGCGGCAAGCACCCGCTGGTCCGTGCCCTCAGGCAAGACTATTGAACGGGGAATTGCTTTTGCTGAGTCGATAAATCGGTCGATGGTGGGCATGGGGCTTGTGTTCCTTGCGAGCCAGACAGATGGCACAGACGCCCCCTTCAAGGAAGGGTCCAAAACCGCCCTTTGACAACCGCCAGCGCCCGTAACCTATTGAAAACTCAGTCAACGAGTGTTGCAAAAATGCAACGTCATTAGGCATGAATTGCCTTATTGTCCCCATATTGCCGCTCTTCATGGCAGTACAGTGTGAGTACAGGAGTAACGTAGTATGCAGTGGAAGGGATTAACCGCGGTGGTTGCCGTGTGTTGCCTGGCCTTGGCGGCCGGCGGTTCCGCATTTGCGCAAAGCGCAGATGGAAAGGAAACGCTGTCCGTTGCCACTACTATTTCCAATGTGTCTGAACGCGCAAACACAATTGGCATTGTTACTGACGAAGCCGGCAGCACATCTTTACAATTGACATCGGAACTTGCCAGCATGGCATCGGATGGTCTGAGGATCGTGCCCATCGCCGGCCTTGGTCCTTTGCAGAACCTCAACGATCTCATGCACCTCAAGGGCGTTGATGCCGCCATCGTACAGGCCGACGTACTCGACTATGCGCGCCGCAACGGTCTGGTCGAGGACATCGATCAAAGGCTGCGGTTTGTCGCCCGGTTGCACAACAGGGAATTTCACCTGATTGCACGCAGCGAACTGACAGATATCGCCGGCCTCAACGGCAAGCGGGTCAATATCGGCCCCGCCGGATCGGGAACCGCCATTACGGCGGCAGCCATATTCGAAGCTGCCGGCCTGCGCGTCACGCCGACCCGGCACCCCCATCAGGCAGCGCTGCATCTGATCAAGACCGGGCAAATTGACGCCATGGTCTACGTGGGCGGCAAGCCGGTACCGTTTTTGCAGCACCTTGATCCAGCCGACGGGTTGAAGCTGTTGCAGGTACCGTTTTCCACCACGCTGCCCAGTCATTACCGGCCCGGCCAGATTGGCCATCGTGATTATCGTGGACTGATGCCGGTTAACGGCACGATCGAGACAGTATCGGTCGGCGCGGCAATCGTCGCCTTCAACTGGCCGGCCAGGAGCAGAGGTTACGACCGGTTGAAGCGGTTCAGCCAGATGCTGTTCGGCAACATAGCAACCCTGCAGGCCAAGCCGCGTCACGACAAGTGGCAGTCTGTCAATCTGGCGGCCGTATTGCCAGGCTGGCAACGCCATGCAGCTGCCCAGCAGGGCCTAGAACAGACTGCCAGCACAAAGAGTGCCGGCGGAGATGAAATTGATCGGTTGAGAGCTTCCTTCAAGGCAGTTCTCCACACCCGCCCGGCAAAAACAGAACAATAGGCGCCGAGCGGTGTATGAATACAATGCAAGGCACTAGGGAGGCCTGACATTATGCAAGCAAAGACCCAAAGACGGCCGGTACACGATGACAGCATCTGGCCTGAAGAAAATGATCAGGCCCGTGTTGTTGAGAACAAGCCGGCAAATGTCCCGCATTTCCTGTGCCGGGCGCAGCGGGCTACGGCCGATGAGCCTAACCGCAAAGCGCCCGCCCGTCCAAACCGTGCCGCTACCCGGGAAGAAACCCGGTTGGCGGGATATGCGTTACTGACCGAACAACCTGCCGCTGCAAAGCGGCCGCCAAGAGACCAGGCACCGAAAAACTTCACGCCCGTGTCGCCTCATCTGCACCAGATGATGATGGATCGGCGCGCAGAAATACCAACGCGCCACGAGCCGCCATCATGGGTGCAGGAAACCTTTCAGGAGCACAATGCAGCTGAACGGCAACGGGTCTACAAGGGCGTTGCCATCGCAATTTGCCTGGTGCTTGTATCAGGCATTGGTCTGACCGTAATGGCAATGGAATTCAAGGGCACGCAAAACACGTTGCCGGCAACCTGGAACAGTTCGCTGGCGGCAATGTTGCCGGCATTCAACACGCAAAGCGAAGCACCGAAAGAAATACCGGTCATGGTCATCCCATCGCCGGACACAACGGGCAAAGCCGCGGCACCCAAGACCGTTGGTCAGGCCCGGGTTTCGGCCAAGATTAGCTCGGTAAAACTGACTGTGGAAGATGCCAACGGCTCGGCGCAGGCACCGATAGCATTGCCGGTCACAGCCGAAGCCGGCGACAGCCAGCCTCCTATTGCGGTACAGCTGACCGGCTTGCCGGCGCAAGCCACGCTGTCAGCCGGCAGCAGACAGGCTGATGCCTCCTGGCTGGTGCAATCAGACGAACTATCTGGTCTGCAGCTGACGGTTCCCCAGGCGCTTGCCAACCCGCTGAAAGTGACCGTTGCGGCGATCGAAACCGAAACCGGCGAACTGGCGGCTCCGATGCAGGAAATGACCATCAAGGTCGACCCGAAAGCGGTGGTTATCGAGCCCGCGGCCCTGCCGGCGACCAACTCGCAGAACTATTCCGGTGAAGCCGCGTCCAGCAAAACCAACTATTCGGCAGGCGATGCAGCCGTCGCCATGCGCACGCGCGGCGATGAAACCCTTGCGCTCGGCGACGTCGCCGGCGCACGCGGGTTCTATAAAAAGGCCCTGAAGATGGGCGACATCGCATCTGCGGCGCGGATCGGGCGCACCTATGATCCGGTGGTCTTTCAGGCGGTCGGCGTACATGGCCTCAAACCCGATCCCAAGATGGCCGAGCGGTGGTACAAGCACGCCATCAGTGAAGGCGACGCCAGCGCGCGCGAGGATCTCAAGCGGCTGGTCCAACAGGTGCAGTAATCGCGAGCCGTTCGCTCCATTGAAAATTTGGCCCCTCGGGACTCGACTTTTACCGCCCGGGCAGGCACTTGTGGTAGTTCGTTTCATGCTGCCGTAACCGGCCTGGCTGTGATCAAGTTGGGGACCCATTTTCATGTCGACCAGAGTTGCCGATCTCATTGTGCGCGGGCTGGAAGCGCATGGCGTCAACCGCATCTATTGCGTACCCGGCGAGAGTTATCTGGCGTTGCTCGATGCGCTGCATGATTCAAACGCGGTCGAGACAATTGTGTGCCGGCACGAGTCAGGTGCCGGGTTCATGGCGCTGGCCGAGGCCAAGCTGACCGGTCGGCCGGGCGTGTTTGCCGTAACCCGAGGTCCAGGCGCCACCAACGGGTCGATTGCCATTCATGTCGCTGAGCAGGATGCGGTGCCGATGGTCATGCTGGTCGGCCAGGTCTCGCGCGACGAGCGCGGCCGCGGCGCATTTCAGGAAATCGATTACACCCAGTTCTTCGGCAGCATCGCCAAAGCGGTGTTCGAGGTCCATGACCCTGACAAAATGGGCGAAACGCTGGCGCGCAGCTTTTCCATCGCGGCATCCGGCGTGCCGGGACCAGTTGTCATCTCGCTGCCGGAAGATGTTCTGAGCGAAATGTCATCGCGGCCTATGCCGCAGCCTTACCCGGTGCACCGGCCGGCGGCAGCGGCGGCAGACGCCGAGAAAGTGCTGAAACTTCTGGCCAAATCGGAGCGACCTTTGGTCATGGCCGGTGCGATGATGCGCGGTAAACGCGGAGCAGCGGCTCTCAATGCTTTTGCCGAGCGGCATGGTGTCCCGGTCGTGGCGTGCTGGAAACATCAAGACGTATTCGACAACACCTCCCCGCTTTATGCCGGGCATGTCGGCTTTGGAACGCCGCCAGCGCACAAGAAGATGCTGTCGCAGGCTGATCTGATCGTGGCCGTCGGCACCCGGCTTGGCGATATCGCCACGCAAAACTACAGCCTGCCGAAACTGCCCGAACCTGAACAGCCGCTGGTGCACATCTATCCCGATACAACGCCGATCGGGTCGGTGTTCCGCACCGATCTCGGTATTGTCGCGGACCCGGCCGAACTTCTGGAGACACTGACCGCTGCCGATACGACAGACAGCGAGGCGCGGCGCGGCTGGGCCGGCGAGCTCAAGAACTTTATCGATGAGTTCATGACGTTCACTTCGCCCGAGCCCGAAGACGGCGTCGACTTCGGTTGTGTCGTTGAGGCCCTGGCCAGGCACGCCAGCGAGGATGCGATCGTCATCACCGATGCCGGCAACATGTCGTCCTGGGTGCACCGGCACTGGCGCATGACACCGCGCAATACCATGATCGGCGGCGTGGCCGGAGCCATGGGGCTGGGCGTGCCAGGCGCCGTTGCAGCATCGCTTGCGTCTCCGGATCGCATGGCAATCGTGGTGGTCGGTGATGGCGGCACGCTGATGACCGGCCAGGAAATCGCCACCGCCATGCAGTATGGCGGCAAGCCCAAGATCGTGATCTCCAACAACGGCACCTACGGCACCATCCGCACGCACCAGGAAAAGTATTTTCCCAAGCGCGTCTCAGGCACCGAGCTGACCAACCCGGACTTTACCGCCTGGGCCAAAGCGTTCGGTGCTCACACCGTAACCATCAATATGGGCGACGATGTTGATGACAAGGTGCGCGACGCGCTGGCGCACGACGGGGCGTGCGTGATCGACGTGCATTCCAGCACGGAAGCACTGTCGGCGTTCACGACATTGAGCAAGCTGCGCGGGGATTGAGCCAGCAAGAGCACGATCGTGTCAGATTGATTCAATCTGACACGTGAATCGTCCTCTAGCATATCGACGACGATCAGTTTTTTCTGGTTTTGATGTTTCCATCGAAAATAGAACTGATCTAGTTTTGCAGGTGCCCGCTTCAACCCAGCACCGGCAGGCCGAACAGGTCCCGCACCTTCGGTACCTGATCAATTGCCCAGCGCATCTGCTGCAAGTCGTGACCATCGAGCTGCTTGGGGTCAATGCTGTTGCCCAGGACAAGGCCAGCCTCGATGTCGCGCAATTGCTGGCGAAGGATCGTGGACAGCAAGATGCGGTGAGCATCGATCAGCTCATCAATGACATGAGCCGCTTCGATACCCATCTTGCGGGCTGCTGCGAAGCGGCCCGGCGTCGATCGCTCGGCCAGACCATGTTGTAGAGCCAGAACCCGCGCAGCAGAGAACAACGGCATCAGCCCGGCTTTCTTCAAATCGACTCGCCCGTCTTCCAATTTCAGCTTGCCAAGCCACCCAACCGGCGAGTGAAACTCGCCAGCGCGCAATTGCATAGCTCTCAAGAACCCTTGTGCCTGGTGCGCGGCGTCAAGTGCATCTCGGCGCAACTCATCAACCAACCGGGCGTCACCTGCAACGGCCTTGGCGTCAAAAAAGATATCAGAGTTGAGAATGTCTTCAGGCCGCGATTTGGTCAGCCAGCCGGAAATGACATCACGCCAGCGGGCGCTGTCCAACCGCCATTCGGCATTGGCGGCCATGATGCCACCCTTGCAATATACGACGCCCGCATCGTTCAGTGTATCGCTCACCCGCTTGCCCAGTTGGGCAAACCACGCGTCAGCCTCGCCACCCGGCTCGCCTTGTACGAACACAAGCGCATTATCCTGGTCCATGGCAAGCAGGCTCTCGCCTCTACCACCCGAGCCCAGCACGAACATGGCATAGGGCTGAGGCGGCGCGCCCAGGCCTTCGGCTGCCATTGCCGTTTCAGCCAACTGACAGGCCCTACCGGTCAACGCGCGCAACTCGCGGGACACGACTGATGCGATATCGCGGGCGTCAACATCTTCTGCAACAAGACCGCGCACTACGGTGGTGAGGCCCGACCAGACCTTGCCCAATTCGGCGGCAGAGCCTGCTGCATCGATGCTGTCGCCAAGCAGCACGGCACCGCCTGAGCGCTGCTTCAACAGGTCGCGCGCACTCAACGCACCCGTCAATTCTCCATCGGAGCCTGTCACTCCCAGATGGCGGAAGCCGCCCCCTGCCATGGTGGAGATGGCTCGGTAGACGAACTCATCGGCGCCGATGGACTCAAGCGGAAACGTTGCCAGTTTCTTGACTGGCATCTGCAGGGCCTTTGCGCCATGCGCCGCGATGCCGCGCAGCATGTCGCGCTCAGTGAGGATGCCAAACGTGCCGTCCTGCGGCAACGGCTCGACAAACACGGAGCTGACCTTGCGCTCCATGACCAACGACAATGCTTTGCTGACGGGCGAGTTACCGGCCACGGTCAATGGCGGCGTGTGCATGACATCTGCTACGCGATGCCGGTACGGGTAGCTGTCGATGCGGGCATAATCGGAAACGGCTGCCGGCATGGTGCGTGCGGGCAGCACCACATCATGCCATCCGGCCTGAACTTCACCCTGGCGTTGGGACGGCCGCGTGAGGCATGCACGTTCTGCCTGCGACAATGTTATGATGCCCTTGTCCTTAAGACGCGGCAGCAAGGCCTGAAACACTTTTAGCGTCAATATGGCATCGGCGAGCGCGCGGTGCCGTCCCTGCACCTTTATGTCGAGCCAGCCGGCTGCCGTGTCGAGCGACTGTTCAGGCAACTCGGGGGCAACGATCTGCACAAGATGGCGCACATCAAGGCTGCGCGGCGGGTGCCATTTAAGGCCAGCTCGATGGTGCTCGGCCTTCAGGATCGCGAGATCGAACCCGATAGAGTAGCCGATCACAACAGCACCTCCGGTCCAGGCCGAAAAATCCGGTATCACTTCGGCAAAGCGCTTGGAGCCTGCCACATCCTCATCGGTGATCGTGTGTACAGCAGTAGAGACAGCAGGTATCGGCACGTGAGGATTGATCAGTGCTGCAAATGGTGAGGCCTCGTCTGCACGCCCGTCCAGGATGCGCACCGCTGCAATCTCAATAATCCGGTCGGTCGCGACATCGAGCCCGGTGGTTTCGGTATCCATGACAACGGCAGGAACCAGGCTTAGCGGCAGGCCAGACAAACCGGCTGGTTCAACCTCGAAACTCAACAGGTCATCCTTTCACACCGGAATTCATGCCAGCAACTTCGCGCGCGATTGCCTCGGCTTCAAGCCGTCGTGCATATTGCGCCCGGATATCGACCCAGGCGAACTTGACGGAGTTCTCGACAATCTCAGCATCGAAGTCCTTGAACCTCTGGGCAATCGGCGCCCACCGCAACAGGGCTGCCGGACTGCGGGTAAAATTTTCCGGCAGCAAGGCGCCGAAATTCCAGTCGGTTCCCTCGAGCCGTGTGTCGAATTCGGCAACTGCCTCATCTATATCGAATTTCGCCAAAGCCGTTACATTGTTATCCTGCAAGCCCCTGGCAAAGCAGCGGCGGGCGATATCAGCTTTTGTCGCATCGGGCACCTGGGACTCCGCAAGCGCGTGTGCCACAGCATGAATGGTGAAGTCGGACAGGCAGGCGGCGAAAACCTGCGTTGCGGCGATGTTGATGCCGGACCTGAAAACCTCGTCCTCGAACATGGTCGGCCAGCGCGTGCCGATTCGCTCTTTCAGATAGCCGTACAATTTCTTCTGGGAGATGAAAGCCGACCGGGTCGCGACGAATGTTTCCAGCCTGTCGATGGAATCAAGACGAAAAGAATCACGTCTGAACGCAAAGCTGGAGAACACAGATTTGGCCAGCGAAGTTGCCTTTTTTAGTACGTACATTCGTCCGCTCATTCGATTTCGCACAGAATCTGTTCAAATTGTGACGAGAGCATAGCCAAAACCGGAACAGGTGGGGTATTAAACAATCGTAAACGTTGCACCGCGCTCAAAAAAATGCGGTAATTGATCGGTGCGCGTCATTCAGACGCGAACGTAGGAGGGGAAATTTTATGTCTGATACAGCTTCACAAGACAAGCAAAAGAGGCATTGGGACAAGACGCGCAATCTTACCATCTTGGTGTTGGTGATTTGGGTGATCTTCGGTTTCATTCTGCCTTGGAATGCGAAGGCCTTGAACGCGGCGTCGTTCCTGGGCTTCCCATTGGGGTATTATTTCTGCGTGCAAGGATCGTTGATCGTCTTTGTTGCCCTGATCTGGTTTCAGAACTGGCGGCAGGATCAAATTGACGATGAACTTGGCGTCGACTGAGGGGATTGAGAACAATGCAAGGTAAATTTACAGACAACCTCGGAAAAGTGTACGGCATGTACACCCTGGGGTTCCTGGGCTTCTTCATATTGATGGCCATTCTCGAACAGCTTGGCGCCGGCGCACGAACGATCGGCGTTCTGTTCCTGCTGTTCACAATCGCAATCTATGCGCTGATCGGCTGGCTGTCGCGGACCACGCAAGTGGATGAGTATTACGTGGCAGGCCGCGAGGTGCCGGCCCTGTATAACGGCATGGCGACCGCAGCGGACTGGATGTCCGGTGCATCGTTCGTGGCGCTGGCAGGCGGCATCTACTTCGGCGGGTATCCTTACCTGGGCTTTGTTGTCGGCTGGACCGGCGGCTATGTCCTGGTGAACTCGCTGATGGCGCCGTACCTGCGCAAGTTCGGCTGCTACACCGTCCCGGATTTTATCGGCACGCGGTATGGCGGCAATACTGCCCGGTTGTTCGCTGTTATCATTCTGGTGGTGGCATCGTTTACCTATGTGACCGCGCAGATCAACGCTTCTGGAACCATCGCTGCACGTGCGCTTGGCATTCCGTTTGAAATTGGCGTCTGGCTCGGCATTGCCGGCATTCTGGTGTGCTCCATGCTCGGCGGTATGCGCGGTGTGACCTGGACCCAGGTGGCCCAGTACATCGTTCTCATTATCGCCTATCTGGTGCCGGTGATCTGGATGTCCAACAAGCAGGGCTTCGGAATCATCCCGCACTTTTCGTATGGTGATGCGGTCAACAAGATCGCCGGGTTCGAGGCCCAATATGGTCTAGAGGCCGCAAAAGAGGGTGTCGCAGGCCTGAGAGTGCTGACCACGCCGCACAATGCTCCGGCCGGCGGTTTTGACAGCTGGAAGTTTGTCACCCTGGCGTTCTGCATGATGACCGGTACGGCATCGCTGCCGCATATCCTGATGCGCTACTTCACGACGCCATCGGTACGTGCCGCACGCAAGTCGGTCGGCTGGTCGCTGCTGTTCATCTTCCTGCTTTACTTCACAGCACCGGCCCTGGCCACGCTGACGAAGCTGCAGCTGCTTGATCCGTCGCTGCCCACTGCAGTGATCGGCAAGTCCCTTGCAGACGTGCAGGCCCTTGAATGGGTGAAGAACTGGTCCGCCGTGGGCATGCTCTCGGTCGTTGATCAGAGCGGCGATGGTATCGTCCAGCTCAACGAGTTCTTCATGCGTCCGGACATCGTGGTTCTGGCAACACCGGAAATCGCCGGTCTGCCTTACGTGATCTCCGGCCTGGTCGCTGCCGGCGGTATGGCTGCTGCCATGTCGACCGCTGACGGCCTGTTGCTGGCCATCGCCAACGCCCTGTCACACGATCTGTACTACAGCATCATCGACCCCAAGGCAGACACCAAGAAACGTCTGGTCGTGGCTCGTATCCTGCTTGTGGGTATTGGTGTTCTGGGCGCCCTGGTGGCATCGCTCAAGCTGACCGGAATTCTCGGTGCAGTGGCCTGGGCGTTCTGCTTTGCCGCGTCTGGCCTGTTCATCCCACTGGTGCTCGGCATCTGGTGGAAGCGGGCCAACACGCAAGGCGCGATCGCAGGTATGGGTCTCGGCTTCCTGTCCGGTACGCTTTACCTATATCTGATCTACACCGGTACAATGGATACCTGGTGGGGCATCGATGGTCTGCGCTTTGCAGTTATCGGTATGCCGATCAGCC
>JABDJG010000054.1 GCA_013002595.1 Hyphomicrobiales bacterium
TCGCGCTCGCAGCTGCGATTGGGGTTGCGGTGATTGTGCGATCCTTGTTGCGCCCGCCGAAGCCCGATGAGCACGATGAAACCGAAGCTGGCGATCAGGCAGCACCGAACGGCTGGGGCATTTTGAATTGGCGTTCCTTCGGCGCTTTGCTGAGCGTCACCAGCATAGACACGGTCGTTCAAACCGGCATCCTGGTTTTCGTGGCTTTCTTGATGCTGTCCAAGGGCTTGCCGTTGGCTGTCGCAACCGGCGCAACCGTCATCCTTCTTGCCGGCGGCGTGTTCGGCAAGGCCGGTTGCGGATTTCTCGCTGATCGACTGGGCGCCCGGCAGGCCTTCATTGTCGTCCAGGTTTTGACCGCTGTCGGCTTGGTGGCGATTGTCACGGCGCCGAACTGGCTGGCGCTGTTCGCGCTCTTGCCGCTCGGTGCGGTCGCACAAGGCTCGACATCGATAACATATGGCTTTGCCGCCAACCTGATTCATCCCAGGAAAATGGCCCGTGGCTACGCGTTGCTCTATTCGACGGGAACACTTGCTTCTGTCGCAGGGCCCCTGGTGTTTGGCTGGGTCGCCGATACGTGGGGTATCGGCAATGCGGTATATTTCATGGCGCTGATCGTCCTGGGGTCAATTCCGCCGATGCTGATACTGCGCATTGAAACCGGTGAACCAGAGGCAAGCCGATGAGAAGCCGCTTCTACGTAGCCTGTGTGTGGTGGTTGTGGCGGTGGCCATCGCCACTGGCGCAAACGCATCCGACAGACCGGTTGGGTCCATTTGAGTTTCCCGCCACCAGGGCCGTCCGTCCCTTGAACGCGTGATCTCGCTGTGGTCAAACAAGCAAGGTCCCTGTCGCAAGGCCGGTAGTGTTGACTGACGAGCGGCGGGGTGATCACTGTTGGGCACAGCACCCAATTGAAAGGCACCAGACATGCTTGATGACGCCTACGGTAATTCTCTTGGGACACGGTCATCTGATGCGCGGGACGCCTACGACCTGGGCGTTCACCGGTTCCTGGGCGCCGAACCGGGGGTCGTCGACGCCTTTGAAGCTGCGATCGATGCTGACGAACGTTTCGCACTTGCCCACATAGGTGTTGCCCGCGAAATGCAGCTGCGCGCCCAACCGGACCAGGTCAAGGCAAACCTTGATCGTGCCCGCGAGCTGGCGCCCGGACTTGGCGCAAGAGAGGCCTCGCACATAAATGCATCGGGATTGCTCCTGGAAGGCAAATCAGCCGCCGCCCGGGCCGCGGTCTATGAACACGTTGCGGAGTGGCCATCAGACGTGATGGTTGCGCAGATGTGCACGAGTGTCTTCGGCCTGATCGGGTTTTCCGGCTTGCCGGGACGTGAAGCCGAGCAGCTTGCCTTTATCACGCGCCTTTTGCCCTACTACGGCGACAACTGGTGGTGCCGTGCACAACTGGCCTTTGCCCAGCTCGAAGTCGGGCAATTGGCGTCGGCAGAAGCCAATGTGGAGGCTGCGCTGGCAGCCAATCCCGACAGCGCGCATTCCGCGCATATCCGGGCGCATCTCTACTACGAGAAACAGGAAGACGAGGAGGGGCTTCGCTTCCTGTCGGAATGGTGGAGGAATTATGATCCGTCAGCCGCTCTGCACAACCACGTGTCCTGGCACGTCGGTTTATGGTCGCTGGAAACGGGCGATCTGGACCGGATGTGGCAGGTTCTGGACGTCGAGATTGCACCGGAAAAGAGCAAGGGCCCGCCGCTCAACGTTTTGACGGACACTGCAGCGCTCCTGTTTCGTGCCGAACTTGCCGGCGTGGACGTTCCGGTTGAGCGCTGGAAGAAAATCAGCGCCTACGCCCTCGCCCGGTTTCCCAAGCCGGGCCTCGGCTTTGCGGACGTACACGCGGCAATCGCGCACGCGCGCAGCGGTGACCGGGACGCACTCGACGGCATCATCGAAAACGCGCGCGGACCGGCGGGCGACCTGACCCGGACGCTTGCGACCGGGTATCGCGAGATGGAGGACCGAAACTGGGCAAGGGCAGCCGATCGGTTCGCCGAAGCCATGCGCGACCACGCCCGCCTCGGCGGATCGAACGCACAGCGCGATCTGATCGATTTCTCCCTGGCAGCCTGCCTCGTCCGCGACGGACGACGACAGGAGGCCCGCACGGTTCTGTCAATCACCAGGCCGCGCGCGCTGACGAAAGACCTGGTGACCGGTCTCTAGAGCATGTCTTGCTTATATGGAATCATTTGACCGGCAGAACCGCGCTCAATACGTCACGCGCATGGCGGTCACCTTTGTCTGGAGTTAGTGAATACCACCCGACAGGCGGATGAAATAGACCGCGGTCAGGATGAACCCGAAGCCAATGACGCCGGCACGCAGGTAAACCTCGTTGACCAGCCGTGAATAGCGCCCGCCCAGATACCCTCCCAGCGTGCTGCCCGACATCATCACCAGGGCTTCCGGCCAGGCAATGATCCCGCCCAGACCGAACACGAAAATGCTGAGGATGGTGAAGCTTGCAGCAAGCAGGTTCTTCACGCTGTTGGCGACGTGGAACGAGGAGAACCCCATGATCTGCACGATGGCCAGCAGAATGATACCCAGACCCGCCCCGAAATAACCGCCATAGATCGAAAAGGCGAACAGCGCCGCATAGAGCATGCCATCGGCAGACTGTCCTTTCGTCACATCGAGCATCATCTGACGCAACCGGTCGCCGAATGCAAACAGCAGTGTCGCTGCAAGGATCAGAAATGGAATCAGGATCTCGAACGTTGCCTGCCCGGAGACCAGCAAGAGCACCGATCCGACAATCGCGCCAAGCCCGGAGACCAGCAGGAGCGGCCATATTGCACCGCCAACGCCGGCAAGTTCACGGCGATAGGCAGGCAACGCTGCAGCATTGGACGGCAGCATGGCCAGATAATTGGTTGCATTCGCGGTTACCGGCGGCAAACCGGCGATCATGAGCGCCGGGAACGTGAACAAGGTGGCCCCGCCGGCAACGGCATTCCAGGCACCGCCGACGAGCCCGACACCCATGAGAAAAACGACCAGTTCGAAAGTCATGACCAAACCTCCTGTTGTGTGGAGGGCGATCATTGCGTCAATGCTTGCAACAAATAAAATGAATAGTTACTATCGCTGTCATGCACAAAAACGAACACAATCTGCCCGCCAGTGAACATCTCGTCACCTTCCTGACGGTGACCGAGTGTCAGAACATCACCCATGCCGGAGACCGTCTTGGCCGTACTCAGTCAGCCATCAGCGTCCAGATTCGCAAGCTCGAAGAGTTTGTCGAGACACGCCTGTTCGAGCGTCAATCGCGCGGCATGGTGCTGACGGACGATGGACGAAAGCTCATCCCCGTGGCCAGGCGCGCCGTTGCAGAACTCGATCGCGTTGCTGCATTGTTTCGCCAGAAACTTGAAGGCCGCATACGCCTCGGGATCCCTGACGATTATTCGGAATCGATCCTGGAAAAGGTCGTGACCGAGTTTGCGCAGCGCCATCCCGCCGTTGAAATTTTTACCCGCTCTGGCTGCACATCGAAGTTTCCCGAAGCCATCCGCCGGATGGAGCTGGACATGGCGGTTCACTCTGGACCGGACATTGATGATGCTGACGTTATCGCAGAGGAACAAAATGTCTGGGCCGCTGCCGACACGTTCGAAGTCGGCCCCGGCGCTGCCGTGCCGTTGGCGCTCCTCATTCGCGAGTGCAGTTGGCGCACGATCCCGACAGATGCCCTGGACAAGGCCAGGAAAGATTGGAAGGTGGCTTACGCGAGTGAAAATTTCACCAGCATCAAGGCGGCCATAAGGGCAGGCCTGGCGGTCGGCGTTCTTCCGGCTTGCCTGGTCGAGCCCGGCATGCGGGTGCTCGGCAAGCGCGACGGGTTTCCGCCATTGCCGGTTTCACGGCGTGGTCTGCTCGTTGGGAAACATGCGCCGTCGGCCCTGGCCGAAGCCATGTCCGAGGCCATCCAAACGGCTATTGTGAAGTGATATCTTTGCCCGTTGCATCTGGTGTAGTTGTCCGCTCGGGCTCAATTTCACATCCAAATTCACACGTCAGAGGTGATCGACGTCGTAGGCAGTGCACACTTGAGCAGGAGGCCTTCGCTGCGCCAGTCGACCTGTAGCTCGCCCTTGCATTGTTGCTGCAGTATTGCTGAAATGAGCTTGCTGCCGAAGCCGTGCTGGCTTGGTTCGCTCACCGGCGGCCCACCGCTCTCGGTCCACGTCAAATAATAAAGGCTGGTCGCGCCGATGCCCTCCAGCTGTCCTTTCACAACAAGCTTGCCTGTGTTGCACGACAGTGCGCCATACTTCAGGGCGTTGGTAAGCAGCTCATGGAACACCATTGTCAGGGATTGAGTGCCTGTCGAGCTCAATTGAAGATCGTCGATATCGAGCTCCAGACAATGGCTGTCCGCCTGGTTGCCCAGAATCTGCTGTGTCAGTTGCCGGAGGCCCACGCCGGACCCGTCGCTGCAGGTGAGCATGTCGTGGGACACAGCCAGTGCGTTCAGGCGCTGTTGGAATCGGTGAGTGAAGTCCTCCACGCTGGTCGCACTGCTACCCGATTGTCTGGCGATCGCCTGGATGACCGACAGGCTGTTCTTGACCCGGTGTGAGACTTCACGCACCAGCATGTTCTGGTGTGTCCTCAAGTTCCGGCGTTCGATCGCCTGCGCCAGAATGTTGGCCACCGATTGCATGAGATGGATATCGTGTAAGGTAAAATCACGCCGGTTCCTGCAGTGTGCCCCAAGTACCCCGTAGGCAACTTCTTTCTGGCCACGAATGATGACGCTGAGACCGCTGACCACTCCATGGTCGAGAAGCAGGCGCGGCCCATTGAACCTTTTCTCAGTCTGCAGGTTGGTGACCACGACCGGTCGATCGCTCATCAGCGTGAATCCTGCTTGAGATTGCGGCCCGGCTCCAACGGTGGCCTTCCCGACCAGCCCGTCTTCCCATCCTACACCTGACCGCAGAATGAGATTGTCCTCGTCCGGCAGCAATTCCAGTACCTTCACCAATTCGACCTTGAGCCCCTTTGAAAGCTGTACGACCGCTTGATCAAACACCGCTTCCAGATCCTCACTGGCCAAAGCAACCAAGCCTAGTTCAGACACAAGTTCGAGCTGCTCGACCCGCGTTTTCAGTTCGGCCTGCAGCTGTTTCTGGGCGGTGACATCGACCAGCATGTTGACGGCTCCGAGAACCTTCCCCATATCGTCCAGCAGCGGTGTGGGATGGGCGAGAAAATGGACACGGCTGCCATCCGGTCTTTCGGCGATCGCTTCTTCGCCGCGAATGGCTTGACCGAGTTTGAGTGCACGGGCCATCGGGCATTCGTCATGCGGCAACGGTGTCCCGTCCGTGCTGAATAGCCGCCACGAGCCGCACCAGAGTTCGTTGGACGGATCAGGCTCTCTTCCCCACAGATCGATTGCGGCCTGATTGTAAAGGTCAATGCGCCCGGCGGCATCGGTTGTGTAAACCGCTGCTGGCAATGCATCGATAACTTCTGACAATGGCAGGCCGCTCAGCCGGCGCGTCGCCAGTCGCTCGATGGTGTCGCTGATGTTGATGACATGTGACATCGTAGCTTTGTAGTCCTCTGAATTCGGCAGCTTCCGTGATTGCCTTTGCTCAATGTAACGTTAACACACTGCAGACCCGGGATAGAGTCCCCGCTAACTCCCTTGCATCACAGCAGGTCTTGGTTGCTGTTTACTGTTTCGTCTAACAAAGCATGCTATTGGCAATTTACTTACTTGACGCCATTGACATCTGTTACTAACTTTATGTCTGTCAGCACTGCCTGTGGAGAAGGCCATGAACAGGTTCCGGGATGAACGATTGCAGATCATGTTGAGTCCGGTCGAGCGCAGGGCGATCGATGACTGGCGTTTCGACACGCGTATGCCGAGTCGCGCAGCGGCCGTGCGCGAACTGCTCCGGCGGGGATTGCAGGCTGAAGGGTTCAAGTTGGCCGAAGACGAAGCGAGGTCAAGTGAGTTCGGCGTTCTTGAGAATCAGCAGGCTAATAAATCAACCGACTGATCCAGCGATTTGCCCTGGCCGAAGCTATGTCCGCAGCGATCCAAACGGCTATTGCGACGTGATACCTTTGCCCGTTGCATCTGGTGTAGATATCCGGGTTGGCGCAATCGGGCTGTGACGATGATACAAAGGACATAAAAAAATCATTATATAAACTATTCTTTATGTGTTATCCTTTGCGCTTAATAACCAAATTCCCGAGGTTGAGCAAAGAATGGCACAGGCAGATTTTCAAGCGCTTTTGAACGACCGGCCCTGGCTGCTGGCGGACGGTGCTACCGGCACGACGTTCTTTGCCATGGGGCTGATGTCGGGCGATGCGCCTGAGCTTTGGAATGTCGACAACATCGACAACGTCAAAGCCCTCCACAACGGCTTCATCGAGGCCGGCGCCGACATCATCCTCACCAATTCGTTCGGCGGCACGGCCTACCGATTGAAACTGCACAATGCTCAGACCCGGGTCGGCGAATTGAACAGCGCTGCGGCCCGGATCGCCCGTGAATGCGCCGATGCCGTCGACCGGCCGGTCATTGTCGCCGGCTCGATGGGGCCGACCGGCGAGATCTTTGCCCCGGTTGGAACCTTGTCCCATGAAGACGGCGTTGCTGCATTCCGCGAACAGGCCCTGGCGCTCAAGGACGGCGGGGCCGACGTTCTGTGGCTTGAGACCATTTCGTCGGAGGAAGAATTGCGTGCCGCCGTAGAGGGCGCATCGGCCGCCGGCCTGCCGATTGTCTCGACCATGAGCTTTGACACCAACGGGCGCACCATGATGGGCATCACGCCGGCAGCCTTTGGCCTGCTCACCGCGGCGTTGCCGCAACAGCTCACCGCTATTGGCGCCAATTGCGGCACCGGCGCGTCTGAACTGGTTGCAACGGTCCTGGGCATCACTGAAGCGCGACCGGAAGCCATTGTCGTTGCCAAGGGCAACTGCGGTATCCCGGCTTACGTCGATGGTCACATCCACTATTCCGGCACGCCTGAGTTGATGGCCGACTATGCCCGCCTGGCACTTGATGCCGGCGCCCGGATTATCGGTGGCTGCTGCGGCACCGGGCCTGACCATCTCAAGGCCATGCGCGAAAGTCTGGAGACCTATGAAGGCGGTCCGCGCCCCAGCGTAGAGGTCATCGAAGCCCGTCTCGGCGAGGTCTCAGCCCTTGCCCACGGCCACGATGTCGCCGCTGAAGCCGCTGCAGCAGGCGGCCGCCGCTCAAGGCGCCGCCGCGGTTAGGCAGCCGCAAGCAATTTCCATCAGCATGGCGAATAAGTGCCACCCTATCCGTCATCCCGGCCTTGCGCCGGGACCCAGAAGGCCGATTGTTGCAGCATTGACGAGTGGCACTGGGTCCCGGCTGCTGCGCGCCGGGATGACGGATAGAGGTGGCCGGCCTGGTGGTTAAGGCCCTAAAGCCCGTCCACCGCCGCGATGCACTGGTCGACCTCGGCCTCGGTGTTGTAGTGCGCCAGGCCGATGCGCAGAACGCCGCCCTTGTCCAGCAGGCCGAGCCGTTTGACCGGCTCCAGCGCGTAGTTGTGGCCTGACCACACGAAGATGTTCTTTGCCGCCAGCGCTTTGGCCATCGGCTCGGGGTGATGGTCATCGTGGATGATCGAGACCGTCGGCACCCGGCGGTGCGCGGCATTGGCCGATGTAATGCCCTGGATCTTCACGCCCTTGACGGTCTGCAGACCGGCGATCAGGCGACCGGTCAGTTGCTTTTCCCAGGCATCGAGCCGTTCCATGCCGGCAACGATATGGCTCCGTTCATGGCCCGCCTTGCCGCCATGCGAAGCGATATATTCGACGGCGCCAAGTGTGCCCGCCAGACTCTCGCGCGGCGAAGAGCCAAGCTCGAAGCGGTCCGGCAGCGCCTTTTGCGCCGGCCTGACCTGATAGGCGAAAGTCTCTTCAAGCAATTCTTCGCGGCCCCACAAGACACCTTGATGCGGCCCGAAGAACTTGTACGGCGATGACACCAGGAAATCACAACCGAACGCCTCGACATCGATCACCCGGTGCGGCGCGAACTGAACCGCATCGATATAGCTCAGCGCGCCTGCCGCGCGCGCCTTGACGCAAAGCGCCGCGATATCATTGACCGTGCCGGTGCAGTTGGAGGCCGCGCCGACGGCCACCAGCCGTGTCTTGTCGCTCAGCACCTTATCGAGCGCATCGTCGGCGAATTCGAATGTCTCGGGGTCGAAATCGATCCACCGCACCGTCATGCCGATATCGTCGGCCACCAGCAGCCACGGCGCGACATTGCCGTCATGATCCATCCGCGACAAAACGATCTCATCGCCCGCCCTGAAGCCCTTGGCCAGGCACCGCGACATGTGCAGGGTCAACGCGGTCATCGACTGACCGAAGATGATCTCCCTGGCCGAAGCGGCGTTGTAGAACGCCGCCATCGCCCGATGTGCCTCATCGACCACCTTTTCGGCCTCCAGCGTGGTGGTGAAGAAACCGCCCAGATTGGCGTTGGTTTCGGTCATCACCGATATCATCCGGTCGATCACCCGCTGCGGCACCTGTGTCCCTGCCGGATTGTCGAGATAGACCCTTGCGGTTCCGTTGTCGGTGATGGCCAACGCCGGAAATTGATCTCTGACCTGTTCGATATCGAAGTGCTCTGCCATGTCCGGTTCCTGAAAGTTTTCCAGCGCCCGTGCGCCGGTTGCGAATAGTCTGAATTACCAGGCATGTCGATAGAGCCTTTGAACGCAACAAGCACAAATAACGCAGCGTAATCAAGCTGGACATGACCTGACGTATGGGCAATAGTATGTTGGTGAGGTGGGAAGTTTAGTTGAGTAGCGTGTGTGAAGGGTGATCTCATGACGGTATTGCCATTGCCCGACAATGAAGCGGCCGAACCAGTCCTTAAGAAAGACAGGGTAGTCATCTTGACGGCACTGTGCACCATGTTCGTGGCGTCATGGGCCTATTTGATGTCGGGCGCCGGCATGGGCCATTCCCCCATCGACATGACGGTCCTGTTTTCCAAGTTTGCCTCTGTCGTCATGAAACCGGTTGCCTGGACGCCGCTGACCGCTATCAGCGTCGCCGTCATGTGGCTGGTGCTCACTGTTGCCATCGTTGTTCCCGCCGCCGCGCCCATCGTGCTGCTGCACGCAGCCGAGAACCGCAAGCGCCGCGAACCGGTCAATGTGTCTGTGTTTTGCGGCCTGTTCCTGTCCGGCTATCTGGCGATTTGGGGCCTGTTCAGCCTTGCTGCAACAGCAGTTCAGTGGACCCTCGAACAAGCTGCCTTGATGACCCAGGCCCTGACGGTTGCCGATGCCAGGATTGCCGGCGGTGTGTTCATTGCCGCCGGGCTCTATCAGTTTGCCGGTGTCAAGCAGGCCAGCCTCAAACATATCCGCCACCCGGACAAATATATCTTCAACGAGTGGAAGGACGGCGCCGTCGGCGCGCTGCGGATGGGGGTGAACCTTGGGTCCACGCTGCTTGGCAGCTGTTGGCTGCTGGTCGCACTGTTGTTCGCCGGCGGGATGTTGAACGTGCTGTGGATTGCCGGGCTTGCCGGCTACATCTTGCTGGAAAATCTGTCCGGCCACGGCCGTGTCGTTTCGATCATGTTCGGGTGCGCGCTGACCTGTTGGGGAATTTTCGTCGTGGTCATGGCCATTCAGCCATAATATTCAATCTGGTCGGCCACTATTGAATGCCCATTAACGGGCATGCAATGACGCGCGAATTCGTGAAATGTCGATTTCCGCCCTGTTAAGGTCGCACTAAGGCGCAGAGCTTAGTGTTGCGTGCGACTAGTGTTCATGACACAAGGTGCGCGGCACGGGCGTGGTTGCCCCGATGCGTGTGGCTTTTCAGGAGCTTGGCCCGATGAGTGAAGAAGACGATCTCGACCTCAATTCCCTCGATGACGAGGAACTCACCCAGCAGATGCATGACGACCTCTATGACGGTCTCAAAGAAGAGATCGAAGAGGCGGTTCATATCCTGCTCGGCCGTGGCTGGCCCCCCTATAGGGTGCTGACCGAGGCCCTTGTAGAAGGCATGCGCATCGTCGGTATCGACTTTCGCGACGGCATCCTGTTCGTGCCCGAAGTACTGCTTGCCGCCAATGCGATGAAGGCCGGCATGGCCATCCTGCGCCCGCTCTTGGCGGAAACCGGCGCACCGAAAGTCGGCAAGATGGTCATCGGCACGGTCAAGGGCGATATCCACGACATCGGCAAGAACCTGGTTGCCATGATGATGGAAGGCGCCGGCTTCGAGGTCATCAACATCGGCATCAACAACCCGGTCGAGAATTACCTTGAAGCGATCGAAGAGCACGAGCCCGATATCCTTGGCATGTCGGCCCTGCTCACCACCACCATGCCCTACATGAAGGTCGTCATCGACACCTTGAAGGAAAAGGGCATCCGCGACGACCACATCGTCCTCGTCGGCGGCGCCCCGCTCAACGAGGAGTTCGCCGAAGCCATCGGCGCTGACGCCTACTGCCGCGATGCCGCGGTTGCGGTCGAGACAGCCAAGGAATGGATGACCCGCAAACACAACCGCATGGCCGGCTCGTAAAAACCTTCCAGCCGTCGTCCACTCTTATCCTGCGTCATTCCGGCGTCAACCACACTACCTTGCCGTCATCCCGGCCTTGAGCCGGGACCCAGAAGGCTGGTTGTTGAAGCCTTTCCGTGT
>JABDJG010000055.1 GCA_013002595.1 Hyphomicrobiales bacterium
TCCATTGCCCGCCCGCCAAGCACATAGGATGGCCGAATGACGACGGGATAACCGATCTTTTCGGCAATCTTGATGGCTTCCTTGTCCGATTTGGCGACGCCGTTGTTGGGCTGGCGAAGTTTCAGCTTGTTGAGCAGCTTGGCAAAGCGATCGCGGTCTTCTGCCAGATCGATGGCATCGGGAGATGTGCCCAGAATGGGAACGCCGGCTCTTTCCAGCGGATGGGCCAGCTTCAGCGGGGTCTGGCCGCCGAACTGGACGATGACGCCCATAACCTTGCCACCTGCCTGTTCGGCATGAATGATCTCGAGCACGTCTTCATTGGTCAACGGTTCAAAATAGAGCCGGTCGGATGTGTCATAGTCGGTCGAGACGGTTTCCGGGTTGCAGTTGATCATGATCGATTCATGACCGGCATCGGCCAGGGCGTAAGCGGCGTGGCAACAGCAGTAATCGAATTCGATCCCCTGACCGATGCGGTTCGGTCCGCCGCCCAGGATGACGACCTTGTTGCGGTCCGACGGATCAACCTCGCTGCTGGGATTATTGCCCAGACCGGTTGCATAGGTCGAATACATATAGGCGGTCGGCGAGGCGAATTCGGCAGCACAGGTGTCGATGCGCTTGAAGACCGGCCGGACGTTGAGTTTGTGGCGCACCCGGCGCACCTTGTCTTCCCTGGTGCCGGTCAGTTCGGCCAGGCGTGCATCGGAAAAGCCCATTGCCTTGAGCATGCGCAGGTTGTGCGCATCGCCGGGCAGGCCGTGTGTGCGAAGCCGGTCCTCCATCTCAACGATGGCGTTGATCTGGTCGATGAACCAGGGGTCGAACCTGCAGCTGTCATGAACCTGGTCCGGGGTTGCGCCAACGCGCAGGGCCTGAGCAACCTTGAGCAGGCGATCGGGCGTCGGCCGGCCGAGCGCTGCCCGGATGGCGTTCTTGTCGTCATCCTTGCCGATACCTTCGATGGCAACTTCGTTGAGGCCGGTGAGGCCGGTTTCGAGGCCCCGAAGGGCCTTTTGCAGCGATTCCTGGAATGTGCGCCCGATGGCCATCACCTCGCCGACCGATTTCATGGCCGTTGTCAGGATTGGCTCGGCGCCAGGGAATTTCTCGAACGCAAAGCGCGGGATCTTGGTGACGACATAATCGATTGACGGTTCGAACGAGGCAGGCGTTGCGCCGCCGGTGATGTCATTGGCCAGTTCATCCAGGGTATAGCCGATGGCGAGCAGCGCGGCGACCTTGGCGATCGGAAAACCGGTTGCCTTTGATGCCAATGCCGATGACCGCGAAACCCGCGGGTTCATCTCGATGACAACAAGCCGACCATCGGCGGGATTGACCGCGAACTGGACATTCGATCCGCCGGTCTCGACACCGATTTCGCGCAACACCGCAATCGAGGCGTTGCGCATGACCTGGTATTCCTTGTCGGTCAACGTGAGTGCCGGGGCGACGGTGATGGAATCGCCCGTGTGGACGCCCATCGGGTCGACATTCTCGATCGAGCAGATGATGATGCAGTTGTCGTCCGTGTCGCGCACGACCTCCATCTCGAACTCTTTCCAGCCGACGATGGATTCCTCGATCAGGACCTCGTTGGTCGGCGAGGCTTCAACACCGCTCAGGACCAAGTCATAAAGCTCTTCCAGGGTGTAGGCGATGCCGCCGCCGGTGCCGCCGAGGGTGAATGAGGGGCGCACGATGGCGGGCAGACCGGTCACCGCGTGCGCCTTGAGTGCCTGGAGCTGGGCGGTCAGGCGCAGTTCTTCGCGGCGCAGCGATTCGCTCTCGGACCAGGATGCCTTGAGCTCCCGGACGGCTTGTTCGGTTTTGTCCGACTTGCCGCCGGTGTTGCGGATCTCGGCGATACGCGCCGCCAATTCGTCTTCGAACTGGTGCTTCAGGCTGGATGTGTTGACGAAGGCGGATTTCGGTGTCGCCAGGCCGATATCATGCATGGCGGTGCGGAACAGGTCGCGGTCTTCAGCCTTGTCGATGACGTGCGCCTTGGCACCGATCATCTCAACACCGTATTTGTCGAGAACCCCCATCTTGTTGAGTGTCAGGGCTGTGTTGAGCGCGGTCTGGCCACCCATGGTCGGCAGCAGCGCGTCGGGGCGCTCCCTGGCGATAATCTTTTCCACGATATCCGGGGTAATCGGCTCGACGTAGGTGGCATCGGCCAGATCGGGATCGGTCATGATCGTTGCCGGATTGGAGTTTACCAGAACGATCCGGTAACCCTCCTGCTTCAGTGCCTTGACGGCCTGGGTGCCGGAATAATCGAATTCACATGCCTGGCCGATGACGATCGGTCCTGCACCGATGATGAGGATAGACTTGATGTCAGTTCTTTTTGGCATGTGACTTTCAAAAGGCGGCGTTGCGAACCCGCTCAAATTGTCGGGTTGACTACACCATCGCTACGAGAGTCGCAAAGGGAAAAGCCGGAAATCGGACTCATTGAACAGGTTTGTCGGATTTCAGGCCAAAGAGGCAATGTATCGGAACAGGCTCTAAGCGCGCCAGCACTTGATCTGGCGGAAGCTTTCGCACTGCGGGCCGGTACACACGCCGCCGGTGTCGGCATAGCGTGCCACGGTCGGCCGGTTGATGATGGTGCTGTCGCGGCGATAATTCAGCGCCTTGTCGAATCCAACCGCGCGGCACCAGGCGTCAGCGATGGGTTTGCCGCAGGCGGTGCCGGAATCAACGCAAAACGACAGGCGGTCGCCACCGACGGTCGGTGTGAAGAAGTTGCGGGCGCCGGCATTCGATGGTTCAGCCAGAACGGGCGCCATTGCGGTCAGCAATCCGGTGATCAGGAGCATGTTTTTCATCATGCTCTATTGTTGCACAGCTGCAACGAACCGCAGCTGAATGGGCTGTTCACGCACCATTCATCGGTCGCTGGCTTGACAAAGGTGGCACATCATGGCGCTTTGTAACCGAACAGAATCTCACCCGGGGGCATCCTGTGGGGAATGAATCTCATGGTCCATATGGAGAACATTTGATGAAGTATGCGGCAATGGCCTTGATGGCAGGCATGACTGCTATCGGCTTGACGGGTCCGGCAACGGCTGCGCAGCAGGAACTGAATGGTGTGAAATACAATTTCTCATCGCAGCCCTGGAAGCTCGACGACAAATTTCTGCCCAAGACAGTATCGTACACCAGCGATGAAAGACCCGGGACGATCATCGTCTACACACGCAAAAAGCACCTTTACCTGATCCTCGGCAACGACAAGGCCAAGCGGTACGGCATCGGCGTTGGCCGCTGGGGCTTCAAATGGTCGGGTACGGAAAAGATCACCCGCAAGGCCAAATGGCCGGATTGGATTCCGCCTCCGGAAATGCGGCAACGCGAACCCGATCTGCCAGCGCGGATGAAAGGCGGGCCTGACAATCCGCTGGGTGCCCGGGCACTTTATCTCGGCAACACGCTATATCGAATCCACGGGACCTCCCAGCCATGGACAATCGGTACGGCTGTTTCCAGCGGTTGCATCCGGTTGCGCAACGAAGATGTCGAGGACCTGTATACGCGGGTCAAGATCGGCTCCAAGGTCATCGTGAAGTAGCTGAACTTTACACC
>JABDJG010000075.1 GCA_013002595.1 Hyphomicrobiales bacterium
TCACTATGATAGTGCAGCGCGCTTGCGCGCAGGTCGTCGGTCACGGTACGTGGCATTTGCAATTCCAGACGGTTCAGAACAAACTAGCTTCGATCAGCTTATCAGGGGCGGCGTGCCAACGCGACAGGGCGGTGGCAAAATACAGACCGAGGAACAATACATGATGGTTCGCAGTCGCTTACAATCTTTCGTGCTCGTGTTGCTTTACTTCATGGCCATCGCGCCTGTGGCCTGGGCCCAGGAAGAGCCGCCCGTTGTCAAAGCACTTTACGACACCTTTGCAGAAGTTGGTGGCGAGAGGCCGACCCATCAGTCGCTGACAACGGCTGCAGATGGAACGATCACGATTACCGGCGTGAAAATCCTGATGCAGAACATGCAGCAGGACGGCCAGGATATACGCCAGGAACTGGTGGCCGACGAACTGATCATGGGCGGCGTCAAGGACGCATCCAAAGGCATATTCGAGGTCGGCACGATGTCGATGAAAAATGCCGTCATTTCGGTAACGACCCCGGACGTCGAGACCGTCAGGATGACAATGCCGGTGATGCAGGCCGAGGGCGCCTTCATCCGCTCACCCGATATGCTCAAAACCGGGCTGGACCGGATGTTCGCCCAAAGCATGATGGCCCGCAGTTACACGGTCCCGTTGTTGACCATGGCGATCGGCGACTTCTCGATCGATCTGCACGATCTGAAGTTCAAGTGGGACGGCGATCCCAAGACTTTCATGGGTGAGTCTGTCTACAGCATCGGCAGTGTGGAGTTGCCGGCATCGACGCTCGACGATCTTGGCATGACACCGTCATTGAAAGAACTCGGCTATGACAAACTGGTGTTTGCGGCAACTGGCCGGGCAAACATGCAGATGCCAAAAGAACATATTGAAGTGGAAGGGGATTCAAGTTTCCTGGCCCGTGATATGGGGGCGTTTTCAACATCAGGCGCTGTTGGCGGCATGCAGCCGGCGCTGTTCGAGGCTGCCCAGGCGATCCAGGAATCGCCGAACTCAATCGACGTCAATGCCATGATGGCGATGCTGCAGACGGTCACCATCGGACATGTGAAGCTGCGCTATGATGACGCCTCGCTGGCTGAGAAGCTTCTGACATGGGTTACACAGTCTGAGGGCAAGTCGCGTGAGCAGATCGTGACTGAGGCCGCGGCGCTGTCCGATTTTAGCCTTGCGGGCCTTGGATCGCCAGAATTGAGTGCACAGGCAAAGGCAGCGATCCAGACATTCTTGACCAAGCCCGGCTGGATCCAGATCGAATTGCGGCCGGATGCACCGATTGCCGTGAACAAGGTCATGCCGCTGCTTGGCACGCCGGCCGAAATCGTCAAACTGTTCAAGTTGCAGATTTCGGCAGGCGCCTTGGGAGAGTAGACGGGTTGCAGCCTACTCCGACGGCAGGTTCAGCCGCAGGTGCAGATCGCGCAGTTGCTGGTTGGACACATCGCTGGGAGCGCTCATCAGGAGATCTTCGGCCTGCTGGTTCATCGGGAACAAGGTCACCTCGCGCAGGTTCTTTTCCTCGCACAAGAGCATGACGATGCGGTCGACGCCGGCAGCCATGCCGCCGTGTGGCGGGGCGCCGTACTGGAAAGCGCGGTACATGCCGCCGAAACGTTCTTCGAGCACGCTCTCGTCGTAACCGGCAATGCCAAAGGCCATTTTCATGATTCCGGGCAAGTGGTTGCGGATCGCGCCTGATCCGATCTCATAACCGTTGCAGACCACATCGTACTGATAAGCGTTGAGCGTCAGCGGATCTTCGTTCTCCAGCGCCTCCAGGCCGCCTTGCGGCATCGAGAACGGGTTATGCGAGAAGTCGATCTTCTTGTTGTCTTCATCCCACTCGAACATCGGATAATCGATGACCCAGCAGAGGGCGAACTGGCCTTCATCGGTCAACTGCAGCTCTGCGCCGACACGGTCGCGGGCGGCGCCGGCAAAGCTGGCAAACTTTTCCGGCCGGCCGGCAACGAAGAATGCCGAATCGCCCGGCTCAAGGCCAAGCTGGACACGGATTGCGTCGGTGCGTTCCTGGCCGATGTTCTTGGCAATCGGTCCTGCCCCCTCACCTTCGCGGTACATGATGTAGCCGAGGCCGGGCTGGCCCTCGCCCTGGGCCCAGGAATTCATCCGGTCGCAGAACGCTCGGCTGCCGCCGGTCGGCGCCGGGATCGCCCAGACCTCGACCTTGGGATCGGATTCGATCATGCCGGCGAAAATCTTGAAGCCGGAGCCGGCGAAGTGATCGGTCACCGACTGCATCTCGACCGGGTTGCGCAGATCGGGCTTGTCGGAACCGTATTTGCGCATGGCCTCGGCATAGGGAATGCGCGGGAATTCGGCGGTGACGGTCTTGCCGCCGGCAAACTCTTTGAACACACCGCGGATGACTGGTTCCATGGCAGCCAGCACATCGTCCTGGGTGACAAAGCTCATCTCGACATCGAGCTGATAGAACTCACCGGGCAGCCGGTCGGCGCGCGGGTCTTCATCGCGAAAACACGAGGCGATCTGGAAATAGCGGTCAAAGCCGGACATCATGATCAGCTGCTTGAACTGCTGGGGGGCCTGCGGAAGGGCATAGAACTTGCCGGGATGGACCCGCGACGGCACCAGGTAGTCGCGCGCACCTTCCGGCGATGACGCGGTCAGGATCGGGGTCTGGAATTCGAAAAAGCCGGTGTCCTTCATGCGCCGGCGGATGGAATCGATGATCGCGCCGCGTTTCATGATATTGCCGTGGATGCGCTCGCGCCTGAGGTCGAGGAAGCGGTAGCGCAGGCGGGTGTCTTCCGGGTAGTCCTGCTCGCCGAAGACCGGCAACGGCAATTCGCTGGCCTCGGACAACACTTCAATACCAGTTGCCAAAACTTCGATTTCACCCGTCGGCAGTTCGGGATTTTTCGTGCTCTTGCCATCGACGCCTTCAGGCCTTTCGCGCACCAGGCCGTCGACACGAATCACCCATTCGGCACGGACTTTTTCAGCAGTTGCAAAAGCAGGCGAGTCCGGGTCGGCAACAACCTGGGTCATGCCATAGTGATCGCGCAAGTCGATAAACAGCAGCCCGCCATGATCGCGAACGCGGTGGACCCAGCCGGAAAGACGGATGGTTTCATCAATGTTTTCGGCCCGCAATTGACCGCAGGTGTGGCTTCGATAAGCGTGCATGGTATCTTCTGTTTTACTGAGGTGTTCAGACGGGCCGGACAAGCGCATGTGACAGCCGATTTGTCAAGATCAAGGCAGGGCAGACAGAGCCGCTGCCAAGGCCGCATCTGGTCATTTGTACCGACAGTACCTATCTTTGGCTGAGAACATGCAAGATCGACAGCGAGAAAGACGCCAGATGGCACATCCAGGCCCAATTCGTTTCGCAGGGCGGCCATGATTGCATTTTTCGCTATAGCAGTCCTGGCGCTGATCTTCGCGCCGAGCATGTGGATCAGATACGTCATGAAGCGTTATGCCGTCGACCGGCCGGATTATCCCGGCACCGGCGGCGAACTTGCCCGGCATCTGCTCGACCGGGCAGATCTTGATCATGTCAAAGTCGAGATCACGCCGGTCGGCGACCATTATGACCCGACCGACAAGGCTGTGCGCCTGTCACCGGCCAACCACGACGGGCGCTCGTTGACCGCGGTCGCCGTGGCCGCACATGAAGTGGCCCATGCACTGCAGGATGCCAGCGGCTATGGCCCACTGATATGGCGAACCCGGATGGCCCGGACGGTGCACACCATTCAACGGATCGGCAGCGGCATCTTGCTGGCAACGCCATTGATCGGCCTGTTGACCCGGGCGCCATCGATCATTTTGCTGGAGATCGGCGCCGGTATCGCGCTTATGTCGACCAGTGTCATTGCCCATGCCGTAACGCTGCCGGTGGAACTGGATGCCAGTTTCAAGCGCGCCCTGCCCATCCTGCAAAGCGGCGATTATCTTGATGAAAGTGACTTCCCCGCCGCCCGCAAGGTGCTCAAGGCAGCAGCCTATACCTATGTATCCGCCGCTCTCATGAGCCTGCTCAACGTGATGAACTGGTTGCGGATCCTGCGCTAATCTTCGGCACACAGGAATTGTGCAACCATCAAATCAAGGTGCCCTCCACCGCCGTTCTTGTAGAGCGTGAT
>JABDJG010000106.1 GCA_013002595.1 Hyphomicrobiales bacterium
GAATGGACCGTGCTCGACAAATGGTTTGAGCGCAACGTCGTTGGCGGACCATTCCATTTCGTCCTTGTTGCCGACACTTTTGATGACTATGCCGAGGCGATCTACCGCAAACTGCTGCGCGAGATCACCGGTCCGGGCATTTCCTGAAGGGACCGTGCGATGCAGGTCATATCGGCAGAACATGTCTATCGCATTTGCGCCTGGGGTGATCTGATGGGCGCATTGGCCAAGGCCCATGCCGGCCCCAAACCGCTGGTCGAGCGTACCGCAATCGTCCACGATAATGACGGTGTGACCGAAACCTACATCAACATCCCGGCCTGGATTCCCGGCACGGCATTCGCCTCCAAAATCACCACCGTGCTTCCGCGCAATCCGGCCCGGTTCGACGGCATTCCGGCGATCCAGGCATTGGTCACGCTGTTCGACGGCGACACAGGCTCACCCCGCGCGGTGATCGATGGAACCTCGCTCACCTACGTGAAAACCGCGGCCGACAGCGCGCTCGGCTCACAGCTTCTGTCGTTGCCCGATGCGAATGTTTTGACGCTGGTCGCCACCGGCGGCCTGGCACCATTCATCGTTGCAGCTCACCAGGCCGCCCGGCCATCCATCAACAAGGTAATCGTCTGGGGCCGACGCGCCGAGCAAGCCGCACGGGTCGCCGGCGACTTGCGCGGCTGCGGCATTGACGCCGAGCCCGCCGAAGACCTGGAGCAAGCCGTCCGGCAGGCCGACATTGTGAGTTGCGCAACGTCTTCGACCCAACCTCTTGTCAAAGGCAATTGGCTCAAATCCGGCGCCCATCTCGATCTCATCGGCAGCTACACGCCGCAAATGCGCGAATGCGATGACCGGGCAGTGATGCGCGCCAGGCTGTTCGTCGACAGCCGCTGGTTCGCCGTCGAAAAGGCCGGTGACCTGGGCATTCCGATGTCTCAAGGTGTCATCACCGCGGATGACGTCGAAGCCGACTTGTTCGATTTGTGCGGCAAAGGTTACCCTGTAAACCGCCAGCCGCAGGACATCACCCTGTTTAAGAATGGCGGCGGTGCTCATCTTGATCTGTTTACCGCCATGTTCATTGCCGATCGCTACGAGGCTGAAAATGTCTGACCCGTTCCCACATCTGTTCTCACCGCTTGAACTGCGCCACAAGACATTGAAGAACCGCATCGTGTTCGGAGCTCACACGCCCAACATGAGCCATGAAGGCGTGCCTGGCCCGCGCCATTTCGGCTATTACCGTGAACGTGCCCGCGGTGGCGCCGGCATGATTGTGGTCGAGCCGTCCCCGGCTCACCGCACCGGTGTCCTCACCGGCCGCAATTTTCTGCACGAAAGCGATGAAGTGATCCCGCACTTCCGCAAAATTACCGATGAATGCCACCAGCATGGCACGGTCATGATGCACCAGCTCTATCATGTCGGTGGTCACGGTGATCAGGACAACTCCTGGGAACCCTATTGGTCACCTTCCGGCGTGCCGTCCTACCACGACCCCTGGGGCAGCCATGCCATGACGGGTGTGGAGGTCGAGGAATTGATCGAGGCTTTCATCCAGGCCGCCCGCCGCGACAAGGACTCAGGCTTTGACGGCACCGACCTGTTCGCCGGCTACAACTGTCTCATCGACCAGTTTTGGTCACCGCTCACCAACAAACGCGATGACCAATGGGGCGGCAGTCTGGAAAACCGCCTGCGCTTCACCGCCCGGATTTGCGAGGGCATCCGCAAGGTGAACGGCGATGACTTCATCATCGGCATGACTATTTCCGGCGCCGAGCCCTATCCCGGCGGGCTTACGATTGAAGACAAGCAGGAGATCGTCTCGTGGCTCGATGAACGCGCGCTGGTCGACTACTATTCCTGCGGCACCGGCAGTTACCTCAACCAGTTCTCGCTGATCGTCCCCAGTTTCCACTTTGACATGATGCTCGGACCGCCCGATGCGGCCCGGTTCAAACAGGTCGTCAAACACGCCAAAATCACCGCCGAGGCCCGTGTCAAGACGCCCGCCAACGCGGACAAGGTGATTGGCGAGGGCTCAAGTGACATGGTCTCCATGGTTCGCAGCCAGATCGCCGACCCGCACCTGGCCAACAAGGCAAAGGCCGGCACCGTCGAGGACATCCGCCCGTGTATTTCGTGCAACCAGCTGTGCCTCGGCCGCCGCCTGCGCGACTATCATATCTCGTGCCTGGTCAATCCGTCGGTCTCGCGCGAGCACGAGTGGGATGGCGATGTCGTGCCGGCAACGGAAAACCCCCGTGAAGTGCTCATCGTAGGTGGTGGCCCGGCCGGCCTGGAAGCGGCACGGGTTGCCGCCGAGCGGGGGCACAAGGTCCGCCTGGTTGAGAAAACCGGCGAACTCGGCGGCCAGTTCCGCCTGGCCGCAGGCCAGCCCGAGCGCGGCGAAGTCGGCCAATATCTCACCTGGGCCCAGCAGCAACTGGAAAAACTCCAGGTCAGGGTCGAGCTGCGCACCGAAGTATCCGCCGATGACATCCGTGCCGGTTCTGAGGATGCGGTGATCCTGTGCACCGGCTCAATGCCTGACCGCAGCGGCTTCCAGCGTGCCTATCCGCATGTCGCCGAGTTGCCTGGCGTCGAACAGGATAATGTGTGTACGGTCCATGATGTGCTCGATGGTTCCGTCGTGCCGGGAACCAACGTTCTCCTGCTCGACGATATCAACGGCTGGTTACCTGCCTCTGGTACCGCTGTTCATCTGGCGCAGCAGCGCCACTACGTCACCATCGTGACCGCATCGGAAAAAGCCGCCGGCCAGATGGACTATTCGCACACCGGCGACACCATGCGTGAGCGGTTTGCCAAGTTCGGGGTTGAAGTCCTCCTGGCCACCGCCGTTGAGAGTTTCAACGGCAACACCGCCAGATTACTCAACCTTTATACCGGTGATATCGAGGAGCGTGACTTCGATAGTCTGGTGCTTGCCACCACCAATCGGGTGGACGACAGCTTGACACGGGCGCTCGCCGATGCCGATAAGGACATTCATACTGTCGGCGATGCCGTTCAGGCGAGAACGGCTGCAATGGCCATCTACGAAGCACGTAAGCTGGCGATGCAGATCTGATTGGGGGCGTGTGGGTTTGTCTGAAGATTTGTTCAACGATGCCAGCTGGCTGATCGCATCGATCATGCGCGGCCTGATGACTTTTCCCGACGATATCCCGGGCGTCCAGGACGTTCTGACCCGGATTGCCGAACAGGACCTGTCGGCCGATAATTTTACCCCGCCCCAGCCGCAGCGTCTGCCGGGTTGCCGTCATTTGCCCGAAGCGGTGACAGCCGGAGTGATTGTCTCCATGGACTTGTGTCACGCCATTGCGACCATCGAAGACCAGTTGCACTGGACCCATGGCGGTTCGTATTCAAAGGGGGTGCTCGACGAGATGGGTTTCAACGAGAACGCCGCCTACGCCGAGATCATCGGCACGACTGGGTTCTTCAAAGGCGACGATTTCCGCATGGGATTGATGCTGATCGGGCCGGGCTTGCACTATAACGACCATTATCACGCGGCGCCCGAGCTCTATTGGCTGCTGACCGGTCCAATCGAATACTCCCGCGGCCAAGGTCCGTTCAAGCAGGTCGGTACTGCCAGCACGCTGTGGAACGCGCCCAACGAGGTCCATGCCATGAAGGTCGGTGAGCGCCCGCTCCTGGCGGTTTGGGCCTGGACCAACGATGTAAATCAGTTGCCGGTGCTGCTCTCCGCGTAATATACAGACTCTCATGGTCAAGGTCGCGTACACCCTGATAGCCCTTTATGCGGTGATCGTTGCGGTCATGTATTTGGCCCAGCGGCGGCTGCAGTATTTCCCAAACACCGATTTTGCTGAAGCGGCATCTGTCGGTTTGCCGAACATTGAGCAGGTCAGCCTGAAAACCGCAGACGGCGAAACGCTTGTTGCCTGGTATGCGAAAGCAAAGCCGGGCAAGCCAGTGATCCTGTATTTTCACGGTAATGCCGGTTCGATCGCCGATCGGCCGGGACGGATAACCCATTACACCAAAGCCGGTTTCGGGGTGCTTTACGTCTCCTATCGCGGCTACGGCGGCAGCACCGGGTCCCCTACAGAGGATGGTCTGGTGGCCGATGGTCTCGCCGGTTATGACTGGCTTGTTTCCCGCGGCGTTTCAGCCGATGACATTGCAGTGGTCGGAGAGTCCCTCGGCTCAGGTGTCGCCGTTCAGGTCGCCGGGAAACGTTCTGTCGCCGCCATGGCGCTCGAGGCACCCTACAGCTCGATTACGGATGTCGCAGCCGGCCACTACTGGTGGCTGCCAGTGCGTTTTCTGCTCAAAGACACATTCGATTCCATCTCCAGGATCGGCGATCTCAAGGTTCCCATCCTCATCACCCATGGCACGACGGACCAAGTCGTGCCTTTCGAATTCGGCCACCGCCTGTTTGAGGCCGCGAACCATCCAAAGCGGCTCATAAAGGTCGACGGCGCCGGCCATGACGCAATTTTTGATGAGGCAACATGGACAAGCGCGCTGGAGTTCTTTGAAGAGGTTATGGGGCGATAACCGATGTCACGGCGATGGCGTCAAAGCGCCCGGCACAGCCGAAATGCATCATACGTCGCTGCTGCAATGTTGCGCGATACCACAGCATCGCCAATCCGGTAGAGCTGATAGGACCCGTCACCACCGGCCGGCTGATCGTCGCCATTGATCAGTGCCGCCTCATCAACCACGCCATCGTTCGATGAACCAGCTCTCAGCGCATGAAACGCCTCATCGAGCGGTTGCGTTCCATGCTCGACAACAACCTGATCGGCCATCATCTCGAACTCGCTCTCGGTCAGTTCGTTCTGGAACGTTGCCTTCAGCCGGTTGCCGGATTTTTCGATCTTGAGAAGCCGGCTGTCGAAGGTCACAGGCACCTCCAGCTCATAAAGCCGCTTTTTCCAGATTACCCGTTCGGCATAGGCGATCTCCTGGGCAACACTGTCGTCCAGACTGACCATGCGCACTTCGGCGCCGGCGCTCGCCAGGCGTTCGGCACAGGTTGCCGCTGGATGCCGGCCGGTGCCGTCATAGATGACAATTTGGCCGCTGTCCGCCCCATCGCCCGACAACGCATCCCAGGCAGATGTGGCGTGCTCTGCGCCGGCTAGCCAGTCCAGGTCAGGCAGTCCGCCCGTTGCCACAATCACAACATCGGGCTCAAGCGCCATCACGCCGTCAGCTTCGGCATATTTGTTGATCCTGACATTGACGCCGAGATGATCCAATTCATTTGCCCGCCAGTCGACGATGCCGGACACATCCTTGCGCCAGGACCCGGTGGCGGCCATCAGAACCTGGCCGCCAAGTTTGGCTGCCGCCTCGAAAAGCGTCACGTTGTGGCCACGCAATGCACAGACCCTTGCTGCCTCAAGCCCGGCCGGCCCACCGCCAATGACCACGACCTTGCGGCCCGGCGTTTCAGCGCGCGGCACATCATGACCCATATAGGTCTCGCGGCCCGTGGAGGGATTGTGCAGGCACACGGGCCGCTGCTCGCTCATGCAATGGGTCGCGCCGACACACGGCCGGATGCGCTCTTCCTCGCCGCGCATGATCTTGTTGACGATATGCGGATCGGCAATATGCGCCCGCGTCATCCCGGCCATATCGATCAACCCTTCGCGGACTGCATGACGCGCGCTGGCGATGTCGGCGATCCGGGCCGCGTGAAACACCGGCAAACCAACCTCGCGCTTGAAGGCAGCAGCCTTTTCGAGCCACGGCGCAATTGGCGATGCCATGCCCGGCATATTGTCCCGTGCCAGTCCAATTGCGGTATCCATGCGCCCGTAGACGGCGTTGAAGAAGTCGAGATAGCCTGCCTTTTCGAATATCCCGGCAATCGTTACGCAGTCCTCAAACGTTAGCCCGCCCGCCATCGCCTCATCGACTACAAACCTGAAGCCGACCAGAAAGTCGTCACCGACCCGGCGCCGGATCTCTTCGTAGACCTCCAGCCCGAACCGGCACCGGTTTTCGATCGATCCACCGTAGCCGTCCGTCCGCTTGTTGGTCGCCGGTGAAAAGAACTGACCGATCAGATGCCCACCGGCCAGCGTCTCGATACCGTCAAGACCGGCGGTCTTGCAGCGGTAAGCAGCATCGCCGAAATCGCGCACCACGCTTGCGATATCATGACTGTCCATTGCTTTTGGGAACGAGCGATGCAGGGTTTCTCTGATCGCCGATGGTGCGACCGCCGGCAGCCAGCTGTCCGAATAGCTCTCGCTGCGTCTGCCCAGATGCGTGATCTGGCACATGATCTTGCAACCATGTTTGTGGATGCGCTCAGCAAATTCGGTCAGATGTGGAATGCAGCGGTCATCGCTGACCCGCAGTTGATGAAAGGTGTTCTGACTGTTCGTCGACACGTTCGATGAGCCGCCGAACATGGTCAGCCCGATGCCGCCCTTGGCCTTTTCCTCGTGATACATCTGGTAGGGCAGGGTTGTCAGCCCCTCCTCGTCGATCCCGGCGGCATGGCTGGTGCTCATGATGCGGTTCTTGATCGTCACATGCCGGATTTTGAGAGGCTGAAGGAGAGGGTCGGTTGATGTGCTCATGACTTACCAGTAATTGATGCGCGGCCATTGGCCCGTGATCGAACCGTCCGCTCCGATGATATTGTAGGCCTGATAGGCTGCCGCCGTCATGCAGGCATGGTTGGGCAGAATGCGCAATTGCGAGCCGATTGAAAAGTCTTCAAATGCAATTGGCCGGCCGCTTTTTGTGCTGACCAGACCGTGCTCCTGATTGACGCCTTCAACGACCAGGTCGTCGATCAGATGACCGTCTGCATCGCACACCAGGCCGAAGCCTGCATCGAAGTCGCGCCCGGCCGTACTGCGGTCCGCCGACAGCGCAAGCGCCCCGGCATCGACGATCAGCCGGTTCTTGTCCGGGTAAATGCCGTTGACCGTGGTCAGCACCGACAGCGCAATGTCGTTCACATCGCAGCAACCAAGTCCGGCCTGAAAGGCGTCCCAGAACGTGTAGACACCGGCCCGCAATTCGCTGGCGCCATCGAACCGTTCGGCCCACAACAACGGTGGTGTCGAACCAAAGCTCGTCATCGGGCAGGGGATGCCTTCTGCTTCCAGCGCCGCCTTGGTTTCGCTGAGCGCGATGCGATGCTGTTCGCTGAGCGCGCGCATCTCGTCTGGGCTCGTCAGGTCATAGGAATGGCCGCCATATGACATGATTCCGCACAAACGGACATGATTCTGTCCCTGCAGATATCGGCACAAGTCCATGAAATGATTGCTCTTTGGGTGAATTCCAGCGCGATGGCCGTCAACATCGATCTCAACCACCAGCGGCAGCACAATATCAGCT
>JABDJG010000127.1 GCA_013002595.1 Hyphomicrobiales bacterium
ATCGATTTAACTCTGAAGGGCCGCGTCATGGCAAGGCGCATGATCTCAATTAGTACCAGGAGGCGAAGATGTCGAAGGACACACGGGCGAATGGCAAGTTCCGCAGCCAGGAGTGGTTTGACAACCCGAACAATCCCGGCATGACCGCGCTTTACGTCGAGCGTTACCAGAACCACGGCTACACCCGCGATGAGCTGCAGTCCGGCCGCCCGGTCATCGGCATTGCCCAGACCGGCAGTGATCTGGCGCCGTGCAACAAGATCCATGTGTTTCTCGCCGACCGGGTGCGCGCCGGCATCCGTGATGCCGGCGGTGTGCCGATGGAATTTCCAGTCCACCCGATCCAGGAAACCGGCAAACGGCCGACCGCCGCCCTCGACCGAAATCTGGCCTATCTCAGCCTGGTTGAGGTCTTGCACGGTTACCCGATCGATGGCGTCGTGCTGACGACCGGCTGCGACAAGACCACACCGGCCCTGCTGATGGGGGCTGCGACCGTCGATATTCCGGCGATCGTTCTGTCCGGCGGCCCGATGCTCGACGGCTGGTGGAAGGGCGAGTTGGCCGGCTCCGGCATGATCGTGTGGGAAAGCCGCCGGCTGCTGGCCGAAGGTGAAATCGACTATGACGAGTTCATGGCCCGCGTCTGCGCCTCGGCGCCCTCGCTCGGCCATTGCAACACCATGGGCACCGCCTCGACAATGAATGCCCTTGCCGAGGCGCTTGGCATGTCGCTGCCCGGTTGCGCCGCCATCCCGGCCCCGTTCCGCGCCCGCATGGAAATGGCCTATGCGACCGGCAAGCGCGCCGTCGAGTTGGTCCATGAGGACTTGCGCCCGTCAGCCATCCTGACCCGCGAAAATTTCGAAAACGTCATTCGCGTCAACACCGCAATTGGTGGCTCGACCAACGCTCCGCCGCATATCCAGGCCATTGCCCGCCACGCCGGCATTGAGCTTGAGGTCCAGGATTGGCAGGACCACGGCTTCGATCTGCCCTTGCTGGTCAACATGCAACCGGCCGGCAAACATCTCGGTGAAGCCTTCCAGCGCGCCGGCGGTGTGCCGGCCGTCATGGGCGAACTGCTCGCTGCAGGGCTCCTGCACGCCAACGCGCCGACCGTCACCGGCAAGACCGTGGCGCAGAACGTCGGCGACACCCGCAGCGCCGATCCAGACGTGATACTTCCGGTCAGCGCCCCTTTGCGGTCCGAGGCCGGCTTCATGGTGCTGTCCGGCAACCTGTTTGACTCGGCCCTGATGAAAACCAGCGTCATCTCCGATGATTTCCGCCAGCGGTTCCTGTCGAAGGAAGGCTCCGAGGGGGTCCACGAAGCCCGTGCCATCGTCTTTGAAGGGCCGGAAGACTATCACCATCGTCTCAATGATCCCGAACTCGCCATCGACGAGAACTGTATCCTGTTCATCCGCGGCGTCGGCCCGGTCGGTTATCCCGGCTCTGCCGAAGTCGTCAACATGCAGCCGCCCGATGAGCTGTTGAAGGCCGGCATCAACCACCTGCCAACCGTCGGCGATGGCCGTCAGTCGGGAACGTCGGAAAGCCCGTCGATCCTCAATGCTTCGCCTGAGGCCGCCATTGGCGGCGGTCTTGGCCTCCTCAAGACCGGTGACATGGTCCGGCTCGACATCACCAACCGCAAGCTCGATGCCATTGTGCCGGAAGAAGAATGGCAGGCCCGCAAAGACGCCTGGACGCCCGATATCCGCGAACACCAGACCCCCTGGCAAGAGCTCTACCGCGCCCATGTCGGGCAATTGTCCGAAGGCGGCTGCCTGGAGTTCGCCACCAACTACCAGCGGGTTGGCCGCAGCCTGCCGCGCGACAATCACTAGCAAACAGGTCCAGAGGTCACATATGAAAGTCCTGATCACCGGCGGCGGCGGTTTCCTTGGCCAGAAGCTTGCCCATGCCCTTGCCAGCCGCGGCACGTTGCGCGGCCATACCATATCTGAGCTGATCCTGGCCGATCTTGCCGCCCCCGACAGCTTCGATGCGCCATTCACCGTCACCGGCGTTGCCGTCGACATTACCGACCGCGCCGCCGTCGATACCCTCATGGCCGGCCGGCCCGATGTCATCTATCACCTGGCCGCCATCGTCTCCGGTCAGGCTGAAGCCGAATTCGATACCGGCCTGGCAATCAATTTGTTCGGCACGCTCAATCTGCTGGAGGCAGCTCGCGCGCAAGGTTCGCATCCGGTCTTCGTCTTTGCCTCATCCATTGCCGTTTACGGCGGTGAAATCCCCGATCCGATCGAGGACTGGACGGCACTCAACCCGCAGACGTCTTACGGTACCCAGAAGGCGGCCAGCGAACTGTTGCTCAACGATTTCTCGCGCAAAGGCTTCCTCGATGGCCGCGGCCTGAGACTGCCGACCATCACGGTACGCCCCGGCAAGGCCAACAAGGCGGCCTCTTCCTTCATGTCCTCGATCTTCCGCGAACCCTTGCAGGGTGATGAGGCGATCTGCCCGGTGCCGGCCGATTACACCCACTGGTTCCTGTCACCCCGGCGCTGCATCGACAATCTCATCCACGGCGCCGAGGTCGAGGCCTCCGCGCTTGGCGAGAACCGCTGCTTTGCCCTGCCTGGCCGCACCCACAAGATCGGCGATATGGTCGAGGCCATGCGCCGGGTTGCTGGTGACGATCCGGTCAACCTGATCCGCTGGGAGCCTGATGAGACCATCCAGAACATCGTTTTGGGCTGGAAGGCCCATTTCAAGCCGGAGAAAGCCTTGAAGCTTGGCTTTGTCAGCGACGAGACTTTCGAAGACAACATCCGCTTTTTCCTTGAAGACGACATTCAGCCCAAGCGCTGACCCCCCAAAAGATGGAGCAATGAAACATGAGCAATGAAGGTAAAGTCGCCGTCGTCACCGGCGCCGGCACAGGTGTCGGACGGGCAGCAGCAATAGCCCTGTTGAACGAGGGCTATTCGGTGACCCTGGCCGGACGCCGGCTCGAGCCGCTGCACGAGACCGCTGCCATGGCGGATGATCCTGGCGACCGCGCCCTGGCGGTGTCGACCGATGTATCCGACGAAGCGTCGGTTAAGGCGATGTTTGCTGCCACGCTTGAGGCATATGGCCGGGTTGATGTGATATTCAACAATGCCGGCATCAGCGCGCTGGCCCTGCCGTTCGATGAACTGCCGGTGCAAACCTGGCGCGAGGTTGTTGACATCAATCTGACCGGTGTCTTCCTGTGTGCTCAGGAAGCCTATCGCATCATGAAGGCACAAACGCCGCAAGGTGGCCGAATCATCAACAACGGGTCGATTTCAGCGCAGGTCCCGCGGCTCAATTCGGCTGCCTACACGTCGACCAAACACGCTATCACCGGCCTCACCAAGTCCATCGCTCTTGATGGCCGCAGCTGCAATGTTGCCTGTGGTCAGATCGATATCGGTAACGCCGCATCACCGATGACCGCGCGTATGCCGGAAGGTGTGCTGCAGGCAGACGGCAGCAAGAAGGCTGAGCCGGTGATGGATTCCGAGCATGTCGGCAATGCGATTGTGCACATGGCCGGATTGCCGCTCGATGCCAACATCCTGACCATGACCATCATGGCGACCAAGATGCCGTT
>JABDJG010000138.1 GCA_013002595.1 Hyphomicrobiales bacterium
TGGCATGACTGGTCTTTGGTGATCGGTTTCAACGCGCGCGAGTCATTGACCCTGCACGACATCAAGTTCGCCGACAGGCCGGTGGTCTACAGAGCTTCGCTGGCTGAAATGGTTGTACCGTATGGCAGCCCCAAGAATGGGCACTTCCGCAAGAGCGTATTCGATGTTGGCGAATATGGTATCGGTAAACTGGCCAACCCGCTCGAACTGGGCTGCGACTGCCTCGGTGCAATCCAGTATCTCGATGTCGATCTCAACGACATGCATGGCAAGATTTTCACTATACCCAAGGCGATCTGTATCCACGAAGAAGATCACGGCATCCTTTGGAAGCACACCGATTTTCGGACCGAGGTCACCGAAGTGCGCCGGGCCCGACGGCTGGTAATCTCATCGATCGCCACGGTCGGCAACTATGAGTATGCGATGTACTGGTACTTCTATCTCGACGGCACAATGGAATTCGAGATGAAGGCGACCGGCATCCTCAACACCGTGGCGGGCGAGCCGGGCGCGACGGACAAATACGCCACCGAAATAGCCCCGGGCGTGTTCGGCCAAATCCATCAGCATGTGTTCTGTGCGCGGCTCGACATGGCTGTCGATGGCGATGAGAACTCGGTGGTCGAGTGCAACACACATGCAGAGCCGGCCGGTGATGCGAACCCCTACGGCAATGCATTCTTTCAGGAAGAAACCGTACTCAAGACCGAGCAGGCTGCCGCGCGCCGCATCAGCCCGGAGCATCAGCGTTACTGGAAATTCGTCAATCCGGGCAAGACCAACTATATGGGCAAGCCGGTCGGCTACAAGCTGGAGCCGCTGCATTGCGTGGCACCGTTCCTGGCAGCCGACTCGCCCTCGGGCAAACGCGCCGCTTTCACGCGGAATCATTTGTGGGTGACCGCCTATGACCCAGAAGAACGCTATCCGGCCGGAGAATATATGAACCACTCAGACGGATCGGACGGCCTTGCGGGGTTCATTGCTGATGACGGCAATGTAGAGGACACCGACATCGTTGCCTGGCATACATTTGGTTTGCATCACCAGCCGCGACTTGAGGATTTTCCAGTCCAGCCGTGCATCAGCTCCGGTTTCAAATTGATGCCGACCGGTTTCTTTGACCGCAATCCGTGCGTGGATTTGCCAAGCGGTGCCAACGCGGCGAGCTGTAATGCCGGGGCGGCTAAACAGACCGACTGACTATCAGGCCTTTCGGCCTTTGATGGCTTTCAGGGATGTGTCGATGGTGTCCTGCGCGATGCGCAGGTCCGCCGTCGCACCGGCCATGAAGATGCGGCCTGAAGCGCCCATCATCTGGATATCGACGATTGTTGTATCAGGGGCCGCGCGCTCGGCCTCGTTGGCGGCGACCGCGGCAAACAGCGCCGGTGCCAGTTCGTAAAGTAACAACGACTGACCGGGCATGATCATCGAAGCATTGCGCATCCGGTTGAGGATGATTGCATGCTGATCTGCGACGTCTTCGATAATGTCGGTATAGAGCGTGGCTGGTCTCAGCTGGTCGCTCGCCTTGGCATCGATGCCCTTGAGGATAGCCGCCCCTGCTGCATTGAGCTCGTCGGCATCTCGCGAATGCAGCTCAAGAAGCCCGAACTGCCTTTCGGTGAACAGGATGCCGGGCTCCATATCCGGTGCCGCCTTTAGTGCCAGATCGACAATGCGGTGGATCGACAGGGCCGGTGCCACTTCGATGATCAGGCTGTTATCACCTTCCATTGGCGGATAGCCGCGCGCGCGCATCGGCGTCGACATATAGGCCGCAAACTGAGGCTGCAAATCCTCAATTGGCAGATATACGCGCAGTTCCGTCATGGACTACTCCGGTCATATAGCACATGGGCGAATGGTTCAGCGTGCACCGAACACCGATGCCAACCGCTATCAACAGCTGTCGGGTTATTTGCCGCTCGCGGCTGCGAAGTGCTTGCTGAGGTCGCCGTGCGGACGCGGGATAACGTGGACCGAGACCATTTCACCAACCTGGTTGGCGGTTTCGGCGCCAGCTTCAGTCGCAGCCTTGACCGCACCTACATCGCCGCGGATCACGACGGAAACGAGGCCGGCGCCGACCTGTTCTCGCGCCACGATGGTAACGTTTGCTGCCTTGACCATGGCGTCTGCTGCCGCAAGAGCTGCAACGTAACCTTTGGTTTCGATCATTCCCAGAGCCTGATTGGACATTGTTGATCCTCCTGTTGATCTGTCTGGTCGTTGATGAGTTTGCGTTTCTAAGTACGTTCGTCGACTGAACCGACGATGAGTGCATCGACCGGTGCCTTGGTGCCTTCGAAATAACCGGCGGCAACCGAGCCCTGGGTGATCAATACCTCTTCGCCCTCGCCACAGCCGAGCGGGTCAAAGGCGACAACGCTGCCGCCGCCCTCGACAGCGACTTCAAGCAGGGCGCCTTGTGGCAATGGATCGACGCGCTTTGTCGACCAAACATGGCCGATGACTTTTCCTTTGATCATGGCTCCATCCTTTCAATGACGATGCCGCGTTGGCGCGCACGGTCGCGCGCCAACGGTGTAATCCTTACGGCCTTGCCAATCAGCAGCCGCTTTATGCCTTCAGATAAAGTGTCGATGTGGCGTTCGGACAAGAAGCCCTTGTCGATGCGATGCTCGGTTGACCCGTGGCTGACAGGTTGGTTGTTGGTTGTCGCGTTCAGGTCTCGTGACGACAGAGTAAATTCCAAGCGCCCCGTCTCAAACTCCTGCTTGGTAACAGGGTCAGCCATGGTCTTCATGACGCGGCGGGCGAAGGCATTGAGTTCAGCATCGCTGGTGATGCTGACAGCTTCTTTGCGGGTGACTGATTTGGTCGCTGCCGGTTTGAGCTTCGCCAGCTCTTCGCTCAGCACTTCGCGGATCAATGTGGAAAGGGTGGGATCGGTCATTGGGTATACTCCGATCCGGCGCCAAGATCGCGCAATGCCTGTTCTGCAGCTTCGCGGGCGCTTGGAATTTCGGCCTCGCTGCCGGCCAGATAAACCCGGCCGTTTGCGCCGATCATCCGGTAGTCGATCACCTTGATGTTGGCCGCTTTTTCAGCAGCATTGGCGGCAAGGATGGCATAGGAAGCAGGTTGCATTTCGAGTGTATAAAGCGTCTCGCCAGGGATGATCATCGAGCCCAGTTTGTTTCGGTTGATCAGGAAGGCATGCTGATGGTCGATATTGGTGATGACCTTGGAGCCGAGTACCTTTGGCTTGGTGGCATCGGCGGCGTTGGCGCCCAATTCGTCCAGAACTGCCGCGGCAGATGCCTTGACGGAAGATGTGTCGCGCGAGTGGAATTCGAGATACCCAAACTGACGTTCGACGACGAGAATGCCGGCTCTTACGTCGGCATGCTTGACCGCAATATCGGTCAGTGCCTCGATATCGAGGCCGGGTGCCACCTCGATGATCTGGGCCGCCATATTGGCGCGCGGCAGCGATCCGCGGATCCATGAGCTGAGATAGCACAAGGTCTGTGGCTGCAGCTGGTCGATGAAGATGAAGGATCTGAGCTCTGCCATCGGTCTAGTCCTTCAAGACCGAACGGAGTTCTTCTGCGATGATGGCGCGTATTTGCTCGCGCAACTCGTTTCGCTCGCGATCAGGCGCAGGCACGAAGGATTGTCTGCTCTGGCCGGGCACCCCGTCTGCCGGTGCCTTGGGGAGAGGCCCTGCGTGCTTTAGCTGTGCACCACCGAGTGCTCCGGCTGGACGCGGCTGATCCTTGTGCCAGGCGACACGGGTCCAGTTTATCAAATGATGCGGGCCGATATTTTCACCGACGGACGAACGCCCGAAAAACCCGGTGCCGATGGTGAAGGTCGGTGGCAGATTGGTGGAGAAACCGGCTGCGCCCTGACTGCAGGGGGCATTGACGACGATCCGGTAGACTTCAACACTCGCTGCGAAATCCATGATCGTCTGGTCGTCGTTGGAATGAATGGCTGCGGAATGGCCGGCACCGGCAAAGCGCAGCAATGCGCGCGCCTGCGTTATGGCCTGTTTCATGTTTCGGGCCGCATAAAACCCCAACACCGGGCATAGTTTTTCCCGAGATAACTCTTCGCCCACGCCGATCAAGTCGATCGGCGCCACGAGTATCCTTGTTTTCCTTGCAACCTTGAAACCGGCCTGTTCGGCTATCCAGGATGCGTCGCGTCCGAGCGCCTCGACATTGAAACCGCGGTCATGGAACAGATAGCTGCGCAACCGGGCAGTTTCTTCCTGGGAACAAATGTGGGCGCCTGCACCGGTCAATTCGCGCAACAGCGGCTTGGCGATGTCTGCCAGCGTAATCAGTACGCTTTCATTGGTGCACAGAACCGAATTGTCGAAGCACTTGCTGTCGACGATGTGGGCTGCGGCTGAGCGCAAGTCGGCGCTCTCATCAACCAGCACCGGTGCATTGCCGGGGCCGACACCAATGGCCGGATTTGATGAGGAGTAGGCGGCCCGCACCATCGGGGTGCCACCGGTTGCAAGGATGACATCGGTCTTTGCCGACTTCATGAACTCATCGATCAGCGGCAGGGAAATCTCCTCGATGACCTGGATGGTCGCCTCCGGCCCCCCCGCTGCCTCAGCTGCTGCGGCCAGCGTCCTGACCGCATCGATCGATACCTCGCGGGCGGCCGGGTGCGGGCTGATGACTATGGCATTGCGGGTCATCAGCGCCGAGAGCACCTTGAAGTAGACCGTTGCAATCGGATTGGTCGATGGTACGAGGGCAAATATGACGCCAGCCGGTTTTGGGATTTCCAGATTGCCGGTCGCCTCATCAATGCGCGGGTTGACGAAATCGGTGTCACTATAATGCTCGACCAGCGGCACGCTGGACAGCTGGTTCTTCAATGTCTTGTGCTCGGCCACACCAAAACCGGTCTCGCGCACAGCCCATTCGCCATATTCACCGGCCTTGGCCTGCGCCGCCTCAGCCGTGGCCATGGCTATCGCCAGGGTCTTTTCGCGGTCGTATCTTTGGAACACTTGGCTTGCCCAGCGGGCGCGCTCCAGCACGACATCGGCCTTGGCGTTCAGGGCCGCTGGCGTTTGCGAGATATCGACGAGGTTCTGGATGGCCGGGTCCACTTAAGCCACCTGCTGGCGCTTGCCGCCCATGATTTCTTCTGCCGCCCGCCCGATGGAAATCTCGACGCGGCGCAGCAGATCCTCGCTCAGTTCCTGGGTCATCAAGATGCCGGGCTTGAACTGAAGCACGCTCGGATCAAGGGTGGAAAAGATCGCCCACACGCCATTGGCATACAGATGCTTCATGACCGGTTTGGCGCCTTCGGGATCGTTGAACTCGAGCCCCATAATGACACCGTTCTGGCGGATGCCGGTAAAGAACTGCGGGTATTGCTGCTGAATCTCATCAAGTCCGGCACGGATGAAGTCCGAAATGTAACTCACCATGGAGACCACTTCCGGCCGCTGGGTGATCTCAAGAACCTTCAAGGCAACGATGCAGCCCAGCTCGGCACCGCCGGCTGTCGACATATGGGCAAAACCATCTTTTTTCAGCCATTGGCCGGCGCGCTCGTTCACGACACAACATGAGATCGGATACATACCGCCGGTGACTCCCTTGCCGATCACCATGATGTCAGGCGTGACGCCATATTTGGTGATGCCCCACATCTCACCGGTGCGCATGAAGCCGGTCTGGACCTCATCGGCGATGTAGAGAACGTCATACTTTTCGCACAACGCTTTGACCGAAGGCAGGTAGCCTTCATGCGGCATCGGGAAGCCATAGGTTGCCGGGATGGTTTCCATGATCACGGCTGCCACGTCGCGGCCTTTGAGCGCGTCTTCCATGGCCGTCAGGTCATTGAACGGCACCTGGATGAATTCATCGAGCGTGTCCTCGGACAGGAACGTTTTCGAAAAGCGCTCATCGCCGGTCTTCACCGACAGGCCGGAATGGCCGTGATAGGCCTTTACGATCGAAACGATCTTGCGCTTTTGCATGGCGTTGCGGGCTGATTTGATGGCCAGCTCGACCGCTTCGGCGCCGCCCGCGCCGTAGATTGTGTATTGCAACCCTTCAGGTGTGCATTCAGCAAGGGACTCTGCAAGCGCGGTGCGAGCCAGAGCGGGGAAGTGATGATTGCCCATGTCGAACCGGCGGGCGCCGGCATTGAGCACTTCGATCAACTCGGCATTTCGGTGGCCAAGATTGTAGGTGCCGCCGTTCAGATGGACATCGATCAGCCGTTTGCCGTCCATGTCATAGAGGCAATATCCCTCGCGGCGGTCTATGACGAGATCGACACCGGCATCCTGCCAGAACTGGGTCTTGTTCGGATTCCAGAAGGTTTTCGATGCTTCCAGGAAATCCTGTTTTGCCTGACTCACTGCTGCATACCTTGCATAACTGATTTCGAGTATTGAACAGGCAACGTGAATCCTGCTTGACAGTATGATGAGCAAAGTTGACAGGCGGGATTAACTATTGCCGGGTCAAATCCTCGAGCGCTGAGGTCAAGTGCAACGCCAGACAGCTGCTTAGATTTGGCAGCATGGCAGTTGTGCGAATGATACGAGGGGAGAGGAATGACGACATCTTTTGATGACCTGCCGCATGAAGAACAGTTGAAGTGTCTGCAGAACCTGACCGGCGCTGCGCTTGGGCACTATGAATTACCGGATGGGGCGAGCGCCGACATGATCAACCTGTCGGAAAACGCGACCTACCGGATTGATGCGCCGGGCGGAGGCAGATGGGCGCTACGCGTGCACCGCGAGGGGTATCATTCCAAGACCGCAATAGCCTCTGAGCTGGCCTGGTCGAAAGCGCTGCGAGAAGATGGTGCCGTGATCACACCAACCGCAATTGCCGGCAAAGATGGTGAAATCATCCAGACTGTATCACATCCCGATCTACCCAATCCGCGGCATGTGGTGCTGTTCGAATGGGAAAGTGGCGAGGAACCCGACGAGGAGCAGCATGACCTTAGAGCACCTTTTGAGGTGCTTGGAGAAATGACGGCACGGATGCATCTGCACGTCAGGAATTGGCAGCGGCCAGACTGGTTTGAACGCCTGACCTGGGATTTTGAGACAAGCCTTGGCGACAAACCGCATTGGGGATCATGGCGTGACGGCATGGGACTGACGCCGGAAATCACAAACTTGTTTGCAAAGACCATCGCCCTGATTGGTCGCCGGCTTCAGGCCTTTGGCAAATCACCGGAACGTTTCGATCTGATCCATTGCGATATGCGGCTTGCCAATTTGCTGATTGATGGTGATGTGACCAAGGTCATCGACTTTGATGACAGTGGCTTTGGTTGGCTGATGTACGACTGCGCGACAACGGTTTCGTTCTTCGAGCACAAGCCTGAAGTGCCGGAGTTGCTGGCATCCTGGGTGCGTGGCTACCGCAAAGTGATCGACTTGCCGGACGAAGACGTGAATGAGATCCAGACCTTCGTAATGCTGCGCCGCTTGTTGCTGGTGGCCTGGATCGGGTCACATTCAGAAACCGAACTGGCGCAATCCATGGGCGTGCAATTCACCCGCGATACCGTCGGGTTATGCGAGCAATATCTGGCCGATTTCGGTTAACGGCTTCCAATCGAAAAAGTACCTGGCGGACAAGCCTGCTTGATCCGTTGGCTGCCCTTGTGTCATGATCGCGTCCAACAAACGATAAAAGGACGGTCCGAGGTGACCGCGCGTCCATGGGAGATATTTGGTCAGCGATAAATCAGGCTAATGATGCCGCGCCGAAAGCGGATGGCAAGCCGATTGTGCTGGCTGCTGCGGCGACCGGTATCGTTGATCAGATCCATTCGTCACAAGGTGACGTCGACCAGATATTCGGCAATGCCGGCATTGCACCGGCAATGGCAGGCTCTCCGACACTCAAATTGCAGCTGGCGTCGTTTTGCCGTCTGTTTGAGGAAGCCTCGCGCCAGACCGACAATGACAATTTCGGCCTGTGGTTCGGCAATCAGTTCCAACCCCGCGATCTCGGTTTGTGGGGCTATGCGGCGGTTTCCTCGCCAACGGTAGGCTCGGCGCTGGAGAATCTTGTCAACCTGTTCTGTTATCATCAGGAATCGTCGGTCTTAAGCCTGAACAAGGATTGCAGCGGCCTCGTGCGGCTCGAATACCAGATCACTGCACCGGAGATTGTCGAACGGCGCCAGGATGCCGAACTGTCGTTGGGCATGTTCCTCAATGTGCTGCGGGAAGGCCTGTCGGGAAGTTGGGCGCCGGAAGAAGTTCATTTCGAGCATCCAAAGCCGGTTGACTGGCATGCCCATGAAGCAGCCTTTGATGCACCGGTCTATTTCTCCCAGCCGACCAATGCTTTGCTGTTCAAACCCGATGTGCTCGACCGGCCAATGCCGGGGTGTGACCTAACGCTCATGACGATGATGCAAACCTGCCTTGAGCGTCTTGGCGGAGAAGCTGACAGGCCGTATTCACTGATCGATCAGGTGCGCAGTTTGATCCGCACCAAATTGCCGGACGGCTATCCCAACCTGGATCAGATCGCTGCCGGCCTGCAGCTGTCGTCCTCAACGATCCAGCGCGAATTGGCGCATGAGGGCATTGCGTATAAGGACCTCGTCGAGCTGACGCGGCGCGATCTGGCATTTGCCTATCTCAAGCAACGCCAACTGCCGTTGTCGGAGATTGCATTCCTGCTTGGATACTCCGAGCTGTCGGCGTTTTCACGCGCCATGCGACGCTGGACCGGCGAAAGCCCGCGCGCGGTCCGCGCCAGGATGATCGAAGCTTAAACCTATTCTAGCGCCTCCAGCGATTCCGGCAGGATCTGGCCACCGTCGACTATGATCGTCTGGCCGGTGATGTAATTGGCTTCCTTGGATGCCAGGAACAACGCTGCGTTGCCGATATCTTCAACGACACCCAGTTTTTTCAGCGGTGTGGAGGCTGCCATGGACTTCTGGTACTCCTCACCCAATTCAGCCAGTCCCTCGGTGATCACGTTGCCCGGTAGCACGGCATTTATGGTGATGTTGTGCTTGGCAAGCTCGATGCAGGCGGTGCGCATGAACCCCAGTTGGCCCGATTTGGACGCTCCATAGTGCGACCAGCCGGGGAAGCCCGTAACAGGACCGGTGATGGACGAAGTCAGCACCACGCGGCCTTGATCGGATTTCTTGAGATGTGGCAAGCATGCCTTCACGGACAGGAAATTGCCCTTCAGGTTGGTGCCCAGGACCACATCCCATTCGCCCGGATCCATGTCTTCGATGTTGGTTTGCGGAAAGATGCCGGCGTTGGCGCATAAGATATCGATGCCGCCGTTTCTTGCAACGGCGGCTTCGGCCATGGCCTGGGCACCGTCCCAGTCACTGATGTCTGCGGAAAAGGCGCTGGCGCCATTGCCGATTTCGGCCGCGCAGGCCTCGCCCTCAGAAGCTGTGCGGCAGACGATCAACACTTTCGCGCCCTGATTGGCGAACACTCTGGCAATGCCCTTGCCGATGCCCTTGCTGGCGCCTGTGACGACAACCGACCGACCGGTAATTGGTGTGAGCATGAGTTGTTCCTCCTTATTGAATTTTTCAGGTTTGTGATTGACGCGACTTGATGATCATCCAGACGATGTAGAGCAGGAAAATCAGGATCGCGGCGCTGGACATGGTCAGCGAGCCCAGTGTGGGCACCATGGGCGTGTAGCCCATGACCATCTTCGAATAGAGCCATTCAGGCACGGTTTGATCGGCGCCGGTTGAAAACAGTGAAAGTGGGAAATTGCCCCATGATAACAGAAACGCAAAGATTCCGCCCGAAATGATACCGGGTGCAAGGATTGGCAAGGTCACCTCGCGCAGCACCTGCAGACGGGTCGCACCCAGATCGTAGGCGGCTTCCTCCAGGGCGGGGTCAAAGCTGTAGACCTGGATCGACATGATCAGGATGACGATGGGCACAATCCAGATCATGTGAGCAAAAACAGCCGTGTGCCAGCTTGTCGTGATGCCGAGCGCCGAGAACCACAACAGCAACGCCAGGCCGAGAACCGCCTGGGGAAAGAAGATCGGCAGCAATACCAGACGTTGATAGAGCTTGCGGCCTTTCCAGTCATAGCGAGCAAACGCCAGCGCCCCCATGAATGCCAGCAGGACAGAGAAGATGGTCACCAATGTCGCGACTGACAACGAGGTCCAGACGAGATCCCTTACGGAAAGTGATTCAAGCGCCTTGTCGTACCATTGTGTTGTCCAGCGCGTTACGGGAAACCGGAAGTACCTGGCTCTCGAGAAGGACGCCAGTACGACCGCGACCATCGGCACATAAAGGAACGCCAAGACACATACTGTCCACAGCACGATCAAATTTCGGCTCAAGCGTGACTTTGATTGCTCGGTCATCGCCTCACCGCCGACCTATGATGCGATCAAGATCGATCCGCCGGAACAGCAGGAAAACAATCAGACCGGACAATGCAATCAACAGGACCGACAGCACCGATCCCTTTGGCCAGTTCTGGGCAAAGGTAAAGGCGCTTTCGATATCATCGGCGATCATCACGACGGTCTGCCCGCCAAGGATCTTGGATTCAGCTAGAGAACCAAGCGACAGAATGAAGGTCAAAATGCTGCCGATCATGATGCCGGGCATGGACAGAGGCAATTCGACCTCGCGGAATACTTCCCAGCGCGATGCGCCCAAGTCGCTGGCAGCTTCTTTCAGTGTGTCGGGGACCATTGAGATGCCGATTACCAATGGAAACAGCATGAACGGCAGATAGACATAGACCAGTCCGAGAACAATCGATGGCACGGTGTAGAGTAATCCGGATGCTGAGAACCCGAACACGGCTTGCAGACTGCCATCAAAGATACCGTTTTTCAGAAGCACCAGTACCCATCCAAACAAACGAATGTTCTCGGAAATCAGCAGCGGCACGGCGATCAGGACGGTGATCAGGTTGGCCCATTTGCCGAAGATTTTCGCCATGCCGTAGGCAATTGGATAAGTCACAAAGAACAGGATAATGACGGTGGCGGCGGCAAGCACCAATGACCAGAAGAACGATATGTAATAACTGTCCGAGACCACCGAGTAATAGTTTTCCAGCGTCGGAGCCTGGAGCAGCGAGAATGTTTTCGGCGGCATGAAACTGTAGCCGAAGACCATCAGGAGCGGGCCGGCAAATCCAACGATCAGGAACAATGAGGCTGGCAAGGCATTGAGCACACCGGGTTGGCGGAACCAGCTTTTCAATGAGTTGCCGTTACTCGCCATCACGCTCACTCGCTTACCAGAATCGAGTCTTCCGTGCGCCAGCCAAGGGTAACGTTGTCGCCGACCTTGCCATCGAATGGC
>JABDJG010000132.1 GCA_013002595.1 Hyphomicrobiales bacterium
CTGCCAAGCAGGCTCGTAACCGGGAGAACCAGGCGGTGTTGCCACTGCGCGGCAAGATCTTGAATGTCGAGAGGGCACGCTTTGACAAGATGCTGTCATCTGCCGAAATCGGCACCTTGATCACGGCGCTTGGCACCGGCATCGGGCGTGACGATTTCAATCTGGAAAAACTGCGCTACCACCGCATTATCATCATGACCGATGCTGACGTCGATGGCGCCCATATCCGCACCTTGCTGCTGACGTTCTTTTACCGGCAGATGCCGGAGATCATCGAGAACGGGCACCTTTATATTGCTCAACCGCCACTCTACAAGGTCAAGCGCGGTTCATCGGAGCAGTACCTGAAGGATGATCCGGCGCTCGAAGATTATCTGATCGACAGCGGGCTGGAAGACGCCGTGCTCGTGCTTGCCTCGGGAGAAGAACGGGCCGATGCTGATCTCAGGGCGATCGCCAACGAGGCACTGAGCGTGCGTGCCGCGCTGGAGGCGCTGCATTCGCGTTATCCCAAATTCGTCATTGAGCAGGTCGCCATTGCCGGCGCCTTGAACCCGGAACTTCTGGCCGATGCCGAGAATGGCAGGCAGGCAGCAGCCTATATTGCGCGCCGGCTCGATACGATTTCGGAAGAAACCGAACGCGGCTGGACCGGCGAACCAACAGACGACGGCGGCCTGGTTTTTGCGCGCGAAGTGCGCGGCGTTCGTGAAAGCTGGACCATCGACGGGCGGCTGATTTCGTCATCCGATGCGTTGCGGCTTGATCGTATGGCCAAGCATTTGCAGGAAATCTACGGGCGTGCTGGCAAACTGCGGCGTAAGGATATCGAGACCGTGATCCATTCACCAATGGACCTTCTGGACGCAATTTTTGCGCAAGGCCGAAAGGGTATTGCCATGCAGCGCTACAAAGGCTTGGGCGAGATGAACCCTGAGCAACTCTGGGAGACGACACTGGATGTCAACGCCCGTTCGCTGTTGCAGGTTCAGGTTCGTGAGCTCGATCAGGCCGATGACCTGTTCACCAAGCTGATGGGTGACGTGGTTGAGCCGCGGCGGGACTTCATTCGAGAGAATGCACTGTCTGTCGCCAATCTGGATGTTTGAATTTGCGCTAAATGCCATCAAACCAGCCTTTTTGTGGTCACGTTTGGATCGGAATTTAGACTCGCATTAGATAAGGACCGCTTGAGGGATGGCTTTGTTCGGCCGAAAAAAAAGCCGTTCGAAATCTGCCCGCGGCCAGCGTGGCAAAGCGAATTCACGTTCAACGCGCCGACAGCGCCGCGCTAGCCGACACCGAAACAAGCCACTTGTATTTGTTTTCTTGTCCTGGGCAATGACGCTCAGCCTGTGGGTTGCGATCGTCATGGCGGCGACCACCGCCTATGTTTTCGTTGGGCTGGACAAGCAGGGCCTGTTCAAAGTTCCTGATCGCGAACCCGGCATGATGCTGTTGTCTGCCGATGGCCACGTGGTTGCCGAGAGTGGGTCGTTCTTTGGTGATGAAGCACGAGTTGCCGAGTTGCCGAGTTACATGCCGCAGGCGGTAATCGCTATTGAAGACCGGCGTTTCCGCAAGCATTTCGGCATCGATATCCAAGGCCTCGTGCGCGCGAGCATCGCCAACTACCGGGCCGGGCGGATCGTCCAGGGCGGCTCGACGATTACCCAGCAGCTGGCCAAAAATTTGTTCTTGAAGCCCGACCGGACCTATCAGCGCAAGTTCCAGGAGGCGGTTCTGGCGCTGTGGTTGGAGAGCAAATACTCCAAGGACGAAATCCTGCAGCTCTATCTCAACCGGGTCTATTTCGGTTCCGGCTCATTTGGCGTGGAGAAAGCCGCCCAGAAATATTTTGGCAAGTCGGCACGTGAAGTGTCATTGGCTGAGGCAGCCATGCTGGCTGGTCTGTTGAAGGCGCCGACGACCTACAACCCGATCAATTACCCAAAGCGGGCCGAGGCCAGGGCGCGCGAGGTGATCAAGGATATGGTCGAAATAGGGTTTATTACCGATGATGATCTCGATCAGGCTGGCAGCGTCGTCAAAACCGTCAAACCGGCCGACTATATCCCTGCTACGCAGTACATCGTCGATTGGGTCGGCGATCAGCTGCCCGACCTGATCGGCAGGTTCGACCAGAGTATTGTAGTCGAGACGACGCTCGATCGAAATCTTCAGGCGCTGGCCGAAAAAACGATTACACGAACGCTCAACAAACAGGGCCGCAAGCTCAACGCCTCGCAGGGCGCCATGGTGGTGATGGACACGACCGGCGGCGTGCGCGCCATGGTCGGTGGCAAGTCGTACATCAAGAGCCAATTCAACCGGGCGGTCAGCGCCAAACGGCAACCGGGGTCAGCGTTCAAGCCATTCGTCTATCTGACCGCCGTAGAGTTCGGCATGTCGCCTGACTCGGTTGAATATGACGAGCCGATCGAGATCGACGGCTGGAAACCGCACAACTATTCGGGGCGATACCACGGGCCGGTAACCCTGCGCCAGGCATTGTCCAGGTCGCTGAATACGGTCGCCGTGCGATTGGGACAATCGGTCGGGCCGCGCTCGGTAGTGACCACGGCGCACCGGATGGGCGTAAACTCGGAACTGAAGGCAAATGCTTCCATAGCGCTTGGTACATCGGAAGTTTCCCTGCTGGAATTGACATCTGCATTTGCGCCGTTCTCCAACGGCGGCAATGCCGTTGTCCCTCACGTGGTAACCCGGATCACGACCCGCGAAGGCAAGGTACTCTATGAACGCAGCGGCAACGGGTTGGGCTCGGTGGTTTCGTCCTATGACCTGGGCGCCATGAACGACATGTTGCGCGCTGTCGTGCAGCAGGGAACAGGCACTAGGGCCCAGCTTATCGGACAGGATGTCGGCGGCAAGACCGGCACCACCCAAGATTACCGCGATGCCTGGTTTGTCGGTTATACCGCCCATATGGTGGCCGGTGTGTGGGTTGGCAATGATGACAACTCACCGACCAAGCGGGTAACCGGCGGTAGCCTGCCGGCGACAATGTGGAACACTGTCATGACAGCAGCCCACAACGGATTGCCCAAAGTAGACCTGCCGGGCGAGGGCACGCTTTACGGTCAAACCGAGTTGCCCGTCGCGTACGATAGCGGCGGTTTTGTCGACTTGCTGCAGAACATGTTCGGCAACAAACAGAATGCCGAACTTGAGGGCCAGCAGGCACCGCGTGAAGCCGGCAGCTCGCGCGCTGAACGCCGTGAGCGGATGCGCAAGCGGCTCAAGGATCTACAAGACAGCCGCTAAAAACAGGATATGTTTATCAGCCGAATTTATGGAGTTGCTTGCCCTGCTTTTTCAGCCACCGACGTGCCTGCTCAGTTGCTGGACAGTGCGTTTTGACCAGCGACCAAAAATTTGGCCCGTGATTCATTTCCAGCAGGTGAGCAACCTCATGGGCTGCCACATAGTCCAGAACGTCCGGCGGCGCCAGGATCAGGCGCCAGGAATATGACAGCGTACCGTTCGATGAACATGAGCCCCATCTGGTCGACTGGTCGCGCACGGTGACCTTGGTGAACTTCGTTCCCATCAGATCGGCGTAACGCATTGACGCGTCGACCAGATCTTGGCGGGCCTCGCGTTTGAGCCAATCGGCAACCCGGCGGGCGATGTGTTCTGCAGCGCCAGCAACATGGATCTCCCTTGGCTCGCCATCTGCCATCCAGACCGTTCCGCGCATGCCCGGGCGATGGACAATGCGGAAGTCCTCACCGCGCACAGGTACAACTACGCCATCTGCAAACCCGGTGGTATTTGGGCTGGCCGCGAGTTGTTCGCTAATCCAGACGGCATGGCTGGCGGCAAACTCCAGCGCCCTGCTCTCACTGGCACGCATCGGCAAGGTGATCACTATGCCATCGCTGCGCTTGTCGAGACGCAGGATAAAGCGCCGCGCATTGCGATTTCGGCGCAGGGTAACCGGCACATGCTGGCCGTCGATGACAATCAACGTCTCTTTCGGCGCCGTCGGCTTGGCGGGGATCAGCAGATTCGACAAAAGGCTCATTCGGCGCGCCCGGCTACATTCGAAGGTCGCGAATCATTCGATTCGACACAACCAATTGTGCCAGAAGATCAACGCATATTCGAGCGAATGAAATCGACAATCCGCGGTGCAATGTTGGCCTGGAAACGGCGGCCGTTGAACACGCCGTAGTGGCCGACCTTGGGCTCGACGTAGTGGGTCCGCTGTTTAGTTTTTAGTCCGGTACACAGGTCATGCGCCGCTTCGGTTTGACCGAGGCCGGAAATGTCATCCCGCTCGCCTTCAACGGTCATCAACGCCGTTGATTTTATCGCTGCGGGCTTAACGATGCGGCCGCGATGGTTGAAGGTACCGTTCGGCAGGTCGTGATTAACGAACACACGTTCGACCGATTGAAGATAGAATTCCGCGGTTAGGTCCATGACGGACATGTATTCGTCATAGAAGTCATGATGCCTTTCCGCGGAATCGCCATCGCCTTCGACCATATGCCAGAACAACTCGCGGTGGGCATCGATATGACGGTCAAGGTTCATGGTCATGAAGCCGGTCAGCTGTAAAAAGCCAGGATAGACACTGCGCATGAATCCGGGGTGCGGAAACGGCACCTTGACGATAACGTTGTTCTTGAACCAATCGGTGCCGCGTTCGACAGCCAGATTGTTGACTGCGGTCGGATTGCGCTGGGTGTCGATCGGACCGCCCATCAAGGTCATGGTGGCCGGAATATTCGGGTCCTTGTCCTCGCTCATCAACGACACCGCCGCGAGGACCGGCACCGATGGCTGGCACACGGCCATCACATGGCTGCCGGGGCCGAGCAATTGCAGCATCTCAATTACATAATCGATATAATCATCGAGATCGAAATTGCCCTTGGCGAGCGGCACCTGCCGGGCGTCGACCCAATCGGTGATATAGACGTCGGCATAGGGCAGCATGTCATCGACCGTGCCCCGCAGAAGAGTTGCATAGTGGCCGGACATCGGCGCCACGATTAGCAGTTTCTGGCGTTGTGACTTGCGCGGCTTGGTTTCGAACTTGCGTTCAAAACGCAGCAGGTTGCAGAAAGGCTTTTTCAGCACCGTCGTTACCTCGACAGGAACTTCAACACCATTGACAAGCGTTCTATCGATGCCGAATTCGGGCTTGCCATAGCGCCGGGTCAGCCGTTCGAACATATCGAGTGGTGCGGTAATCGAACGGGCGTACTGGGTGCTGGACATCGGGTTGGCTGGATTCTTCCAGAAATACCGGCCGACATTCACCGCATTGCGCCACGGCGCAATAGCTGCGTGATTGAGTTCGTACATATAGTACAACATTTTTTCAGCCTACCCCTTCGTTGCAATCTCACCCCATATTGCACTGCAAACTTAGCAAGCCCGAGCATACTCTGCAAGGCAACAACAATATTAATTCAAAAGTGTTTTCAAACGGTTGACGTAGCGTGCAGCGCACAAAACCGCACATGCCGGCATCCCGCGTGGCGGTCATTACAGCCAAAGAACAGGGTTAATTCGCGTCTATTGCGGTGCCGATGCTCTTGGCCAACGCTGTCACATCGGTGCCGTAGGTAAAGTGTTTGGCGAATTTGCCTTCGCGATCCATCAGATAAAGGATGCTGGAATGGTCCATCAGGTAGTCGGCGTCATCGCCGGCCTTTTTGTAATAGACCCGGTAGGCCTTGGCGACATCTGCGATCTGGTCAGGCGTGCCGGTAAGGCCAATCAGGCGCGGGTGAAAATTCTCAACGTATGACGCCATGACGGGCACCGTGTCGCGCTCGGGGTCTATGGTGATGAACACCGGTTGAACGTTGTCGGCTTTTGTGCCGAGCTCTTCAAGTGCAGCGGTCATGACCTGCAGGCCGGCCGGGCAAACGTCGGGGCAATAGGTGTAGCCAAAGAAAACCAGCATGTATTTTCCGCGAAACTGATCAGCAGTGACTGCCGTTCCGTCATGGCCGGTGAGTTTGAATGGCCCACCGACAAGCGCAGTACCGGTGGTGCGCACCCTTTGCTGGTCCGGCTGCAACCAGCCGACTGCCCAAAGACCGCTGGCTGTAATAATGGCCAGTGCCAGCAAAGTGATGATTTGGATTCGAGTCATGATCACTTACATATCGGTTTTCCGGTCCACATTTCCAAGCGGCACTGGGTCGCAAGCGGCCAGAAACACGGCGCGCCGCGCTGGACAGGCCAAACAAACTACTGTTCGATAGGAGCCGATTTTTCACGATGCCCGGCGGAACACGATGGTGAGCGACACACAAAATGACTGGCTGGCCCCGTTCGGCGGGTCGGAACAGGTCGACCGCGGGCTGAGATTGCACACGCTGGTGCGGCTGCGTTGGCTGGCAGTGATCGGGCAGACCGGCGCCATCGTGTGGGTGTATTTTGTGCTTGGGTTTCAATTGCCATTGGGCGCCTGTCTGGCGGTGATTGCGCTGTCAGCCTGGCTCAACGTGTTCCTGTCGCTGCGCTGGCGCACCAGTATCCGGCTGAACGAACGTTATGCGGCAGCGCTGCTGGCTTATGACCTGATCCAGCTGGCGGTGCTGTTGTACATGACCGGCGGGCTTGAGAATCCGTTCTCGTTTCTGTTCCTGGTGCCGGTCACGGTCTCGGCGACGTCTTTGCCACTCGAGCGAACGATCTGGCTGTGCGGAATTGCGCTTTTGGCGGTGACCATTCTGGCCTTCAAGCATATGCCACTGCCATGGGGTCCGGCCGACGAGATCATTTTACCGTCACTGTACATCAGCGGCGTATGGGCTGCTTTGTGTTGCGGTTTGATCTTTTCCGCCTTGTATGTGAGCAAAATTGCCACGGAATCGCGGGAGATGTCTGATGCGCTGGCAGCGACTGAAGAGGTGCTGGCGCGTGAGCAGAAACTGCATGCGCTCGACGGTCTGGCAGCTGCAGCTGCTCATGAACTCGGCACGCCACTGGCAACGATCTCGCTGGTGGCGCACGAGCTGGAACGCGACCACCGCAACGACGACAACTTGCGCGAGGACCTTGAACTACTGGTCTCGCAGGCAGATCGCTGCCGGGACATTCTTTCAAAACTTGCCGACCGCGATGCCCAAAGCGATGAAATGTTTGCCCGCCTCAAAGTCCTGGTGATGATAGATGAGATTGCCGACCCGTTGCGCGGTCCCGATGTCGAGATCAAGGTGAACGCACCGGCCAAATCCGGTGTCGGTATCAGTGAGCCGGTGTTCCCGCGCAATCCGGCGATCATCTATGGGCTTGGCAACCTTATGGAGAACGCCGTCGACTTTGCCGCCAATGTTGTGGAGATCGATATCAGCTGGGATTCCGAGGAAGTCGTCGTCGTCATTCGCGATGACGGCCCGGGTTTCGCGCAGGACGTGATCGATCGTCTTGGCGAGCCTTTCGTGACGACACGGCCGGGCTATGGTGGCAATGCCGTCTCACCGGACCGGGATACGCATCAGGGCATGGGGCTCGGCTTCTTCATCGCCAAGACTGTATTGGAGCGCTCAGGCGCCAGCGTCGCATTGGCCAACCGGGCCGGGCCGGACACCGGCGCCATCGTGCATATCGCCTGGCCGCGGGCCAGCATAGAGGTTGAGAAAACGCCTCAGGCGTGATATCAGCGCTGCTTCGAACGTTTCAATGAGAGATTTTCATGGCACTGCATCTTAAGATGCTTCAGCGACGACGATTGCGGCCCGCAGCCTCGACTTTGCGCGCCTGACCGTCGCTTGTGCCACGTACCTGTTCCTCAACAATCTCTTCAATTGGATCACGTTAGGCAAAGCCGCAGGCTTGTTTGATCCAAATTGAAGAGTGTTGACATGTTGAAACCCAACCACATCATTGCGCCACAGCCGCCACACCGGCAACCAGAAATTGAAATCATGCTCGACGAGGTGTTCGGCCTGTCGCGGCAGACCAAGACGTCGTATCGGCTGCGCGAAGGCGAGCAGGCGGTGGACGGCTTGTCTTTCATCATGACGTCTGAACAGGACGAGCTGCTCGGTGCGATCAGCTTTTGGAACCTACGAATCGGTGAAGCTGGAACCGAAGCATTGCTGCTCGGGCCCCTTGCCGTTGACCCGGCTCATCGCGGCCAGGGTATCGCGCGTGAACTGATGCAGTACGGCTTGAATGAGGCAGCGCGGCTGGGCCACCGGCTGGTTATCCTGGTTGGGGATGAACCCTTTTACGCACGGGTCGGCTTCAAGAAAGTGCCGGACGGCCAGTTGCTGATGCCGGGGCCGGTTGATGCCGGCCGGCTGCTCTATCTGGAGCTCGTGGATGGCGCGCTTGCCATGGCGAGCGGACTGGTGCTGTCGCCACGAAGGTACAAGAGTTGAGCTAACGCCCTTCGCGGTACCACATCAGGCTGATCACACCGAGCAGGATGGCGAGGGACAACAACGTGCCGAACAACGGCAGCTGGTTGACCGATTTAACGCGATAGGCCTCGTTGGCTTTCAGACCCAGCCAGCCTGAGCCGGCCATGCTGCGGCCCGATTTGACCTTTGACAGGCGTGGCAACGACAGCCGCGTGCTGAGACCGCTGCTCAACCAGGTAAAACCGCCGCCCGACTTGCCAACGATGGGCTGCATCTTTTCTGTGGTCGAGTGCAACTCGGCGGACTCGCGCGGGTCGGCATTGCCAACGGCGACGAATGCTTTGAGCTTGCCGTCGTCAAGGCGATGGATACCGGCTTCATCAGCCTCGATTGCAGCCTGCCAGACACCAGGCAGAAGTTCCCGCAACTCCAGTTTGCTTGTCTTGCCGCTCGGCAATGTCACTGTCACCGGCTCGGCCTTGTCGGCCATGGTGCGGCGCTCAACGATGACCCGGTGGCCGTCCTGACGGCCGACCAGCGCTTCTTCTTCGAGCTCAGGCTCCTTCATCAGCCAATGCGCCATCCGGCGCAGCAATTCAGCCTGCGGACCACCCCCGTCATAGCCGCGGGCCCACAGCCAGGCGTGATCCGACATCATCTGTGCAATGCGGCCTTCCTGACGGCGGGCAAGAACGATCAAGGGCTTTCCGGCCGGGCCGGACATCAGCTCGTGCCCCTCCTGGGCATCGGCTTCGATCATGCGGAACCAGCGGCCCCATGTCGGCTCCTTGTCGCCACTGCCGGCGCCGGGCAACCCGCGGGTGACCGGATGACGCTGCCCGGTTTCAGTGATGCGGGCGCGATACGGTTCCTGGATGATATTGCCTGTCGGCACTGCCGGCAGGACGGCGGCAAGCGGGGTGCGGTAAAGGCTGAAGGAATTGGCATAATCGGGACCCGCTGCAACCAGCACGGCGCCGCCGTTCTCGATATAACCGGCGATGTTGGCAAGATAGGCGAGAGGCAGCACGCCGCGTCGCTGATAACGGTCGAAGATAATCAGATCGAACTGGGCCAGCTTTTCGACAAACAGCTCGCGGGTCGGAAAAGCGATCAGCGACAGTTCGCGGATCGGCGTGCCGTCCTGTTTTTCAGGCGGGCGCAGAATGGTGAAGTGAACCAGATCAACCGATGCATCGGCCTTTAAAAGATTTCGCCAGGTCCGCTCGCCGGGGTGCGGCTCGCCGGAAATCAACAAAACACGCAACCGGTCGCGGACGCCTTCGGTGACGACAATGGCGCGATTGTTCTGGGTCGACAGCTCGCCATCCATGAGATCGACCGAAAGCTCGGTAAGGTTCTGGCCGCCATGGTGGATGGGAATTTCGACTTCGGTGCTTTCACCGGGCGTGACGGAGATGTCGCGGGGATCGCCGCCATCGATGGCAATTGCCACCGTAACAGGAGCACGACTTGCGCCAGTGCCGCTTTCTTCAACCCGGAACTTGATGACCTGCTGTTCGCCGACAATGCCAAATCGCGGTGCCGTTTCCAGCACGATGCGACGGTCGCGCTCATTGCGGCGGCCGGTCATGACGCCGTGCACCGGGCCATCGTAACCGATGTCTGCGTATTGTCCCGGTACGTCATGGATCTGACCGTCGGTAATCATGATGGTGCCGGCGTAGCGTTCAGGCGGAACATCGGCCAAGGCGTGCTTGAGCGCCTCAAAAGCCCTGGTGCCGTCTTCGCTCGACGTGATGCCCGAGGTCACGGTTGCAAAGCGGACCTCGGTGTTGGGCAATTTGGCAAGTTCTTCACGCAGATGCTTTTCTGCAGCGTCTGCGCGTTCCATGCGCTGATCGATTTGCTGGCTCTGAGAACGGTCGGTGATTACGACGGCAATGTCATTGAGAGGTTCGCGATCCTCCTCGCGGACCGTGGGGTTGGTCAGCGCCAGCACAATAAGGCCGAGGGCGGCGAGCCGGATGAGGGCACCGCGGGCCCTTGCGAACAGCCCGATGCCCACCAGGACAAGGCCGATCAGCGCCAGAATGATTAACACGTTAACCGGGATCAATGGGGCATATTCAATTGACCAGTTCACTGCCCGAGCCTTTCCAGAAGGGCCGGAATGTGGACCTGGTCGGCCTTGTAATTGCCGGTCAGCGCGTACATCACGGTATTGATCCCGGTGCGTACAGCGAACTCGCGTTGACGTTCACCACCGGGAACCGCCGGATAGATCGGCCGGCCAGTGGCGTCCTGCGCCCAGGCAGCGGCGTAATCGTTGGAGCCGATAATGATCGAGGTGACCCCATCGGAGTTTCCGGTATTCTCGCGATCTACCTGCTGGCTGTCTTCAACCCACAGATCGCCATCAGCCCAGCGGCCTGGGAACGATTGCAGCAAATAGAACGATTTGGTCAGCACGTGCTCGGGCGGCACCGGCACCAGACGCGGAATATCGAGCGTGGCGAGAATTCGCCTCAGGGCAAGCGTCGCCTCGCTGGCCTGGCCGGTGAAGGCGGCAATGTTGGTCTGGCTGTCACGGGTGTCGAAAAAGATCGTGCCGCCGTTCTTCATGAAGCGGTCGACCTTGGCAATTGCGTCTTCCGATAGCGGTTTGGCATCGGGCAGGATCGGCCAATAGAGCAAAGGGAAAAATACGATCTGGTCGCGCTCGATATCGATGCCGGTCGGCAGGCCCGGCTCAACCGACGTGCGCTGGGTCAGTTTATCGGTGAGGCCGGCCAGGCCGGCAAAGCTGACATCGTCGATCGACTTGCGACCGGTCCTGACATAGGCGAGCCGGGTATCGCCGGCGTTGCGCATGGCAAACCGGTCGGCGCTCGACAGATTGGCATCCTGCGCCCAGGAGGTACCGACTGGTGAGGCCGCCAGCAACAGCGCCAGGATCAGCCCGGCTGCAGTGCGGGCGATCTTAAGGCGGTACCAGGCACCGGACAGGAACAGTGCAGCAAGACAATCGGCCAGGAACAAACATAAGGCCAGGGTCAAAACCGGTCCGGTCAAGGGGACCGGTGGGCTGGTCTCATAGGCCGATGCGGTTATCCCCGTCGGTAAAGCTGGTAGCGCAGTAATGCCATCTGCCGGCATCTTCAGATTGAGCGCGCGGCTGGCGCCGGCGCGCTGGTAAAGGCCGGCAGGATGGATCGCTGAGACTGTTGCCTTGGCAATATCCTTGACGGCAATAGGTGAGGCATCGACCGGTGGTGCGGTCAAGGTGCCGAAGCCGGACAGCGCGCGAACCGGCACATAGGAACTGGCAACATCGCCGGCGGCAGCTTTAGCGCCATCGGCGGCGCCAACACCCGGGGCAAGATCAAGAACCCGCAGCAGAAGCTCAACAAACAGGCCGGTGAACGGCAGGTTTGACCAGTCTCCATTGGCGGTGACGTGGAACAGGATAATCAGGCCGCTGCCCTGCTTGCTGGCGGTGATCAACGGCGTGCCGTCCTCCAGGCTGGCCCAGACCTTGCCACTGAGTTCCGGTGATGGCTGGGCGAGAACCTGGCGCTTGACGGTGACAGTATCATCGACCGCCAGACCAGCGAATGGCCCGGCCTCGGGGAACGGGGCCAGGCGCTGTGGCTGTTCCCAGCTGAGGGCGCTGCCAAGGGCGCGGCCACCGGTGCGCAATTCAACCGGAACCAGTTCGTCATGCCCGCCGGCCAGGCGCGGCCCGGCAAAGCGGACCAGGACGCCACCAGACTCAACCCATTCGGAGATCGGGTTGAGCTGGGACGGGCCAAGCTTTCCAACATCGGCCAGAACGATCATCGACAGGCCGGCATCGAGTTTTTCGCGCAGGTCGGCCCTTGAGCGCACCTCATATAGCTCTGCCGACGGCTGCAAGGCCCGCGAGGCATAGTAGAGCGGCGACAACAACGGCTGTTCAAGTTCAAAAGAAGCCCCACTCATCAAGGCTATTGCCTTGCGGCGCCAGCGGTCGTCAAGCAGGTGGACAGCACCGGCAGAGCGCTGTCCGGTAATATGCAGCGCTGCTGCATCGTTGCGCAGTTCAAGCGGCAACACGATCTCGCCCGCAACCTTGCTGGTGCCGGCCTTGAAGGTCAGCTTCGCGTCGGCAAGACTGCGGCCATTGCGGGCGCGCAACTCAATTACCGCATTGCTTGCATCCGAGGTGCCGGCGCGAATGGCAGCGAATTTCAGTTTGCCGTCTTCGAGCGCCGGCGTTGTCAGCGCCGGGCCGAGCTGGCCAGGCGTCAGTCGGAAGGTCTGAACGCTGGCAGTACCATTGGCCAGGCCCGTGAGGCCGGTTGCAAAGGCGGCGGCGTGGCCATGGTCAACGCCATCCGACAGCCACAAAACATTGAGCCTGTCGGCAGCACCATAGGCAGCCTGCAGGCGCTCCAGAAGCATCGGCCGGTCCGGAAACTGGGCCTTGGGCTGCAGAGCTGCGGCGCGCTCGCGGATGGTATCGGCGGCGGCAGCACTCAGCTCAGCCGGATGGACGCCGGGGACGGTTGTCGCCAGCGCGACCGGCAAGCCGGACCGGTCACTGCTGTCGATGATGCTGCTCAAGGTTTCTTCGACATTATCCCAGTTGCCTGCGGCAGCCCAGGTGTCGTCAACAACGATGAGAACCGGTGCACGGCCGGCGAGATCGGCGCTTGGCTCGGATAGCAGCGGCCGGGCAACGGCGAAAATGACAAGACCTGCGATGAGCAGCCTCAACGCAACCAGCCACCACGGCGTCTTGTCGGTCTCTTCCTCGCGAGACACAAGATCAAGCAGCAGCCGGAACGGCGCAAAGCGAATGGTCTCAGGGCGCGGCGGCGTAAAACGCAACAGCCACCAGATCACCGGCAAGAGCGCAAGTGCGGCAAGAGCCCAAGGTGTTGCAAACGTCAGTGTGTCGAGGGCTGGCATGGCGTCATCCCCTGCCTGTACGATGCATTCGCTCATCGCGGGCGATAAGACCATAGAGCGACATCAGGCAATTTTGTGCCGACTGATCAGTATGGTGCAGCATATAGCTCCAGCCCAGACGGCGCAGCAAATGTTTTAGACCCTCGCGGTGCTCAGTCAGTTTTTGCTGATAACCGTCGCGCAGGGTCTCTGCCTTGCCAAGCGTCAGCTTGGCACTACCGGTAAACTCGTGAAACTCGGTGCGGCCTTCAAACGGGAAACTTTCTTCAGCCGGGTCGAGAACCTGGACCAGGTGTCCGGTCGTGCCATTGGCTGCCAGCGCGGACAGCCGCTCGGTAATCTCATCAAGCGGGGACAGGAAATCGCCGATCAGGAGGCAGTTGGAAAACCTTGGCAGATTGATCTCGCCCGGCAGGTCATTGTCATCAGCACTGCTATGGTGATCGTAGTATTGGGCCATCTGCGAGACGGCGCGGCTGGTGTGATCGGGCAAATGGCCGGATCCGATAGCGGTTACCCTCTCTCCGGCCCGGACGGCAAGAATGCCCAAAGCAAGCGTCAAAATGACAGCCCGGTCCTGTTTGGTGGTGTCGGACAGGTGCGAGCAATAGGCCATGCCAGGAGCTGTTGACGCCCACATCCACAAAGTATTGGTCGCCTCCCATTCGGTTTCGCGGATCAGGACGCGTTCGGTGCGGGCCGATTTTCGCCAGTCAATGCGTTGGGCGGCATCGCCTGGACTGTAAGGCCGGTATTGCCAGAAATCCTCACCGGGCCCCGAACGGCGGCGGCCGTGCATGCCGTGCACGATCGCATTGGCGATGCGGTCGGCTGCAATCAACAGCGGCGGAAAGGCATCGGCTAAGTGTTCGGCGGCCTGGCGCGTGCGCAGATAGCCGGCTTCAGGCGTGGTGGCTGGTTTGGCGGGGGCCTCCATAAACAGCTAGCCGATAGACGCCGTCAGGCGGTCAACAAGACTGTCGAGCGTCACGCCATCGGCGCGGGCTGCAAATGTAATCGCCATGCGGTGCTGCAGGACCGGTTTGGCGAGCGCAATCACATCGTCGACGGATGGTGACAGGCGCCCATCGAGCAGTGCCCGGGCACGCGCGCCGAGCATCAGCGCCTGGGTGGCGCGTGGGCCGGGACCCCAGGAAACATGTTGCTTGATGAAGTCATCGGCAGCTTCATCCGGCCGGGCGGAACGGACCAGCTCCAAGATCGCATCGGCAACCGATTCGCCAACCGGAATTAGGCGGATAAGCCGCTGCGCCAGCATCAGTTCGTCGGTGGACAGGACGGAGGGGGCTTCGGGCTCATCTCCGCCGGTTGTCGAGAACAACATGCGCCGCTCTGCCTCAAGATCGGGATAGGGTACATCGACCTCGAGCATGAAACGGTCCAGCTGGGCTTCGGGCAACGGGTAGGTGCCTTCCTGTTCGATCGGGTTCTGGGTTGCCAGCACGTGGAACGGGCGCGGCAGGTCGTGACGCTCGCCAGCTACGGTGATGTGATGTTCCTGCATGGCTTGCAACAGCGCGGACTGGGTGCGCGGGCTGGCGCGGTTGATTTCATCGGCCATCAGCAACTGGCAGAAAACCGGGCCCTTGATAAACCGGAACTTACGGCGCCCGGTCTCGCTTTCCTCCATGACTTCGGTACCGAGAATGTCGGCCGGCATCAAATCGGGGGTGAACTGAATACGTTTCTCATCAAGTCCAAGAACCGTCCCCAGGGTTATCGCAAGCTTGGTCTTGGCCAGACCTGGCGCCCCGACCAAAAGCGCATGACCGCCGCCCAGAATGGCGGTCAGGGTCAGGTTTATCACTTCATCCTGGCCGAAAATGACATTGCCGACCGCATTGCGCACCTCCGTCAATTTTTCGGCCATCGATTCGAGTTGATCGAGAACCTGTTTGTCTGATTTGGAAATGCTGATCATGTGGCCTCGCCGTATGTTCCTAAATAGCTGTCGAAGGGTCAGGTGTTACTTTAACCTGTTTTCTCAGCAAAAGCGGCATCCTTATTTGCAACCATGGCTTCACTGAGGCAGATTCGCACAGACTAATCCGGACGCCCTGCTATGATAACCCGATCCAGTTCAACTTGATGTGACATAATGCAGGATACTGAGGACACGCCGCCCGTCAGGGGTCTGGATGAATTAGGCCCAGAAAACCCCGGCAAACTGCCGCCGGTGCACCTTTGGCACCCGGACAACTGCCGTGACATCGATATGCACATCGATCGGGAAGGCCGCTGGTTTTACATGGGCTCGCCTATCGGGCGCGAGCGCATGGTGCGGTTGTTCTCGAGCATCCTGCGGCATGATGACGATGACAGGTACTATCTGGTGACGCCGGTTGAAAAATGCGGCATCAAGGTGGAGGATGTGCCGTTCGTTGCCACCGGTCTTAAAGTCTCTGGCGGCAAACAAAGCCAGGTGGTCCAGTTTACCACCAATGTGGACGATACGGTCACGGTCGGCCAGTCAACGCCCTTGAGGTTTGCCAGGTCGAACGAGGCCGGTGGCTACATACCCTATGTCACCGTGCGTGACCGGCTTGAAGCCCGGATCAATCGGGCGGTATTTTATGACCTTGTCGACCTCGGGCGCGTCCAATCGGTTGACGATACCGACTGGTTCGGGATTTGGGCAGGCGGACAATTCTGGCAGGTCGCGCCGGCAGCTGAAATCGGTGTGGTGTAAGGCCTTGGAGACACTGAACGGCATGCGCTTTGATGCAGACGAGTTCCTTTCCCGGGCATCGGTTCGATTGCTGACAGGCATTCCCGATACCGCTACCAACATGGCGCTTGAAGCGCCGCGCAGCGACGATGACCTCAATGCCCATCTGCCACCGACATTCGAGATTTCGGCACCGCGCCCCGCCGCTGTGCTGGTGCCGATCGTGCGGCGGCAACCCGAACTGACGGTGCTTTTGACACAGCGCACCGATCATTTGCCGAGCCACCCAGGCCAGGTTGCGTTTCCCGGTGGCAAGATCGATCCGGGCGATGCCGATGCAATTGCTGCTGCCCTGCGTGAAACAGAAGAAGAAACCGGCCTCGATCGCAGGTTCGTCAAGCCTGTTGGATTTCTCGACAGCTATCAAACCCGAACCGGGTTTCGCGTGCTGCCGGTGGTGGCGCTGGTCGAGACCGGATTTGAGCTGGTACCGGAGGCCGGCGAGGTGGCAGATATTTTTGAAGTGCCCTTGCGGTTCCTGATGGACCCGGTGAACCATGTCGAACACACCCGTGAATGGAAGGGTTTCGACCGGCGCTTTTATGCCATGCCCTATGGTGAACGCTATATCTGGGGCGCAACTGCCGGTATGCTGCGCAACCTTTATGACCGCATGTACCGTGACTGAACCACAATGACGACACCTCCAAGCCTGGCATCCGAAAGGTGGTTGACCGCAAAACCGGTACAGCAACTGCTGACGCTGCTGTCGGCGGGTGACGGAGAGGCACGTGTTGCCGGCGGGGCCGTGCGCAATGCCCTTCTCGGTGAACCTATTGCCGACATCGACATTGCTACGACATTGCCGCCTTGGCGGGTCACCGAATTGGTCACCCGGGCCGGAATGAGCGTTCATGCAACGGGGCTGGCACACGGCACGGTCACGGTGGTCATTCATGAAGGCGATGAGACCCACGCCTTTGAGGTCACAACGCTGCGGGTCGACACCGAGACCGACGGGCGCCGCGCCAAGGTCGCCTTCACCGATGACTGGGTGGCTGACGCCTCACGGCGCGACTTTACGATCAACGCGATGTTTTGTGATGCGGACGGTACGGTGCACGACCCGCTCGGCGGGTACGATGACCTGGTCGCCCGAACGGTCAGATTTGCCGGCGATCCGGATGCGCGGATCACCGAGGACTATTTACGGATCCTGCGGTTCTTCCGTTTCCATGCCCGCTACGGCACGGGCGACATGGATGCAGCGGCGCTGAAAGCCTGCACGGTTCACAAAGAGGCTCTGGCAAATCTTTCCGGCGAACGCGTTCGCACCGAGATCCTGAAGCTATTGGTTGCCGAAAATGTGATCGAAACCATAGCCGTGATGGACCGGCACGGGATCTTTCAATGTGCATTTCCTGCCAAGCTGAGGCTCGCACCACTCAAGCAAATGCGCGACATCGATGTGGCCAACAGCCTGCCATCCGATGGCGAATTACGCCTGTGCGTACTGGTCGACCCGCAACTGGCACCGCTCGAGCGGCTGCGGCTGTCAAACGAGCAGCGCGACCGCATCCTGGCCGCGCCGGCCGATACATCGCTGTCGCCCGGGCTACGCGATAGCGAGAGAAAGATCGTGCTGTATCAAATGGGCGCAGACGGCTATCGCGATGCCGTGCGTTGCCGATGGGCGTTGTCTGGCGATGCGATCGACGATGCCGGCTGGCGGGCGCTCTTGAAGCTGGCCGACGACTGGCCGGCACCGGTATTTCCCGTGACTGGCAAAGATCTGATCAACCTCGGTATAGAGCCCGGACCGGCGTTGGGCGACAAGCTGCAGGCACTTGAAGACTGGTGGATGGCAGCGGGTTTTCCAGATGACAGAAACGAGATTCTGTCACAGTTGCAGGTCTAAGGTGTGATCCCCATAACGTGACGAGACATTTTTCAGGACCAATGAGGAACTCTTGATGCAGAAATTTGGTATGGGCCAGGCGGTCCGCCGGTTTGAGGATGAACGGTTTATCCGCGGTGATGGCTGTTACATTGATGACATCAAGCTCGACGGCATGGCCCATGCCGCCTTTGTGCGCTCGCCCTATGCACATGCAAAGATTGTCTCAATCGACACCAGCGAAGCCGAGCAGGCGCCCGGCGTGATCAGGGTTCTTACCCACAAAGACGTCAAAGCGGCCAAGCTTGGGGCGTTCCCGACGCTGACCGCAATTGACGGTATCGATGAGAACGGGGTTGCCGTGCCGCCACGCCGTGCGCTGACCGGCGGTGAGGTCAAGTATGTCGGAGATCCCATTGCGATGGTGATTGCCGAGACCATCGATCAGGCGCGCGATGCCGCCGAACTCGTCATGGTCGATTACGGCAGCAAGCCGGCTGTGACCGATCTCAAGACCGTCCTCGACAAGAAGACGCCGGTGATCTGGCGCAAACTTAAATCGAACCGGGTCTATCATTTCCACAAGGGCGACCAGAGCAAGACCGGCAAGGCGATCAAGTCTGCACATCATGTGACAAGCCTGGAACTGGTCAACAACCGGGTTTCACCCTCGGCGGTTGAGCCGCGCGGCGCGATCGGCGATTTCGATGCCAGCGAAGGCCAGTATGTGCTGCACATCTCCGGCCAGGCAGTTTTCGGGCAGCGAGGCCAGATGGCCGATGCCATTTTCAAAGTGCCGCATGACAAGATCCGTGTCGTGATGCCCGACGTCGGCGGCGGATTCGGGGCCAAGAATTTCGTCTACCCGGAAAACGTCATGGTGCTGCTGGCGGCAAAGCTGTGCGGCCGGCCGGTCAAGTGGATCGCCGAGCGATCGGAGAATTTCCTGTGTGAAATTCATGGCCGCGATCATCTGACCAAGGTCGAATTGGCGCTGGACGAAGACGGGCATTTCCTGGCGCTCAATGTCGAGACCAAAGCCAACATGGGCGCTTATCTTTCGAGTTATGCAACGATCATTCCGACATCTGCTAGCTGGGTGGCGCTGGGCGGACCGTATGTCATTCCGGCCATGTCGATGAGCGTCGATGCCGTCTTCACCAACACCGTTCCGGTCGATGCCTATCGCGGCGCCGGCCGGCCGGAAGCGGCCTATCTGATGGAGCGGGTGGTCGACCTTGCTGCCCACGAGATGGGCATCGATCCGCTTCAGCTGCGGCAACGAAACTACATCCGCTCGTTTCCGCACAAGAATGCGCTTGGCATGGTGATCGAGTGCGGCGCGTTTGCCGAGAACCTTGAGCTTGCCGGCGAGAATGCCGGGTTTGCGACATTCGAGGAGCGCTGCAAGGCATCTCGCAATTCAGGCCGGCTGCGCGGGCGCGGGGTCTCCAGCTACCTGGAGCTGACACTGGGCATGCCGGCGGACGACTCCGAGATCCGGTTTGACGATGACGGAGGTGTCACCATGCTGGTCGGCGGCGCCTCGACCGGCCAGGGCCATGAGACCACCTATCGCCAGATCATCAACGATGAGCTCGGCATTGCGCCAGACAAAGTGCGTTATTTGCAGGGCGACACCGGTTTGCTGCCATCAGGCGGTGGGCATGGCGGGTCGCGGTCCTTGAAGATCGTCGGCTCATCTTTGTTCATTGCTGCCGGTGAAGTGCGCAACAAGGGCATGACGGCGGCGGCGCACGTTCTGGAAGCACCTGTCGACAGGATCGAATTTCGCGACGGGTTGTTTTCGGTCACCGGCACCAACCGGCAGATCGATGTCCTGGAACTGGAGGAAGCGCTTAGAAATGCATCCGATTTGCCAAAAGGTGTGCCAGCCAGCCTGACCAGCAAGGGTCACTTCCAGCGCGAGGCGAACAGTTTTCCTAATGGCGTCCACATCGCCGAAGTCGAGGTTGATCCCGAGACCGGCGCTGTCAGCCTGGAGCGGTTTACCGTTGTCGATGATTTCGGCCGGATCATCAATCCGCTGATTGCAGAAGGCCAGGTCGCCGGTGGCGCTGTGCAGGGCATCGGCCAGGCAATGCTGGAAGGCGTCGTATATGATGAGGACGGTCAGCTGATCAGTGGCTCGTTCATGGATTACGCCATGCCACGAGCCGATGATCTGTCGGCCATCGATGTCACTTTCAATCAGGATCATCCCAGCAAGACCAACCCGCTCGGGGTCAAGGGAGCAGGTGAGGCCGGCGCTACAGGTGCACCGCCGGCCATCGTCAATGCTGTTGTTGATGCCTTGAAAGACCTTGGGGTCCGGCATGTCGATATGCCGCTGACCCCGCACAACGTGTGGCGCGCCATCCAGGGATAGCGGGCCGGTGCCGTTTGATCTGGTTCTATTTGACCCGCTTGCGCACGAAGCTGACGTATTTGCGGGTCACAGCGAACTTATGCCATTTCCACATGTTGCCGGGTCCGGCGTTGTAGCAGCCGATGGTGGCCGGCACATGGCGCTTGGCGCGCTTGTAGCACCAGTTCAGATAGGCCATCCCGATGCGCAGGTTATTGACCGGCACGCTAAGACTTCCGCCCCGAACGCCCGTGAGCGAGCGCACCATGCGTGCCGTGGCCGGCTTGACCTGCATCAGGCCAATTTCACCACTGGCGCCACGGGCCGATGGGTTGTAGCCGCTCTCCATGGTGATGACCGCGTCAACCAGCGCAATCGGCAGACCTGACGGCTTCATGCTTTTGGCCATCGGCAAATATTTGGCACGCCGCACATTGCGTCTGGTCATGGCCTTGCCGGGTTTGCGCGCGCTGGCCGTCTTGTTGCGCGTTGCCTGTGCAGGTTTGGCCTGTTGAGTGTTGGTGGTCTTAGATCCCCCGCCGCTTTGATCAATGTCTGAGCCAGTCGTCTCGGCCAATACGGCTGTGCTGGCAAACGTCATTGTTGCGCTCATGACGAGCGCTCTTGCTGATACCTTCATCAGCATCTCCTCGATATAATTGAAGTGGCACCCGAATGGATGTGCAGTGCGGCGAAAAGATGGCCTTTAACGTACTAATGTAAGATGAATCAATTTGTTATGTATTTGTGCATTTGCACAATTTTGATGGTTTTTGCAAATCGAGTTAAACGCAAAAGCGCTCATTCGCTTCCTTAAAGTGTAAATCTGGCGAATGTTTGCAATGTTTCGGCAAAGGCCGAACTTCATGGCATCTGCGGAATCCCGCAAAGCTGTTCCAGCAAAGGACCGGGAACCCATCCGGTACTGCTTGACGGCTGAATGCCGGGCTGCTTTTTGTGGTGCTTGACACAGGATGGGACTTTGCATTGAAACGCGACATCAAATCGCCTGAAGCAGGCGCAGCGCTGGTAACCGGCGCAGCACGCCGGATCGGACGACAGATTGCGCTCGACCTTGCAGCATATGGCTGGGCCGTGGCGATCCACTATAATGCCTCTGAAGATGAGGCCGCCGCTGTTGCGGACCGCATCAAAGAAGGCGGCGGCCGGGCAGAGCTTGTTCGTGGCGATCTGAGCGATCACGATGCGCCGGAGGCGCTGGTTGCACAGGCTGCCGAAAAGCTCGGCAACCTTACCTGCCTGATCAACAACGCTTCGGTGTTTGAGCCCGACGAGGTCGGCGGCATTACCCAGGACAGCTGGGCACAACATCTCGACACCAATCTGCGGGCGCCGGTTTTCCTTTCACAGGCTTTTGCCGGGCAATTGCCAGCGGGCACAACCGGCAACATCATCAACATCATCGATCAACGGGTCTGGAAACTGACACCAAAGTTCTTTTCCTACACGGCATCGAAATCGGCCTTGTGGACGGTCACCCGCACGCTGGCACAATCGCTTGCACCCGACATCCGGGTGAATGCCATCGGGCCGGGACCAGCACTGCCGAACGTCCGGATGGACGATGATGACTTTGAACGCCAGAAGGCGGCAACACTGCTGCAGCGCGGCACCAGCCCTGAAGAGATTTCGGATGCCGTACGGTTTATTCTTGATGCTCCGGCAATGACCGGGCAGATGATCGTGCTGGATGGCGGGCAACATCTGGTCTGGCAAACGCCAGATGTCATCAACGTTGAGGAATGAAGGGTGCTAGAGCCGTGAACACCACCGACAGACAACCGCGCGGCGTGGCCGATGCGACCCGAAGCTTCCGGCATGTGTTCGTGCGGGATCTGGAGATCAACGCAACGCTGGGGATCTATGAGCATGAAAAACTCAGCCCGCAGCGTGTCATCATCAACATCGACTTGTCAATCAAGGAACGCGGCGAGCCGTTGGAAGACGATATCAGCAATGTGGTCAGTTATGAAAAGGTCGTCGACCTGATCAAGGAGATCGTTGCCACCGGCCATGTTCATCTGGTCGAGACGCTGGCTGAAATGATTGCCGCACGATGTCTGGAGAATGACTGGATCACCGGTGTCAGGGTGCGGGTGGAAAAGCCCGATATCATCCCCGAGGCGCGCAGTGTCGGTGTCGAGATCGAGAGATTACGCACAACATAAGCCGGTCCGTACCGCAAATATCGATACCGACCCTAGATGAAATGTTTCGCCGGGCGTAAAGTCCGGCAGCATGAATGCGAATCCCGATACCGATCCGACCATCGGCGCTGGTAATGTAACCAGAGGGCCTGAGGTGGTGCGCCGGTTTGTCCGTAACCTGCCGGGCAAGCCCGGGGTCTACCGGATGTATGATGCCGACGGCGATGTGCTCTATGTCGGCAAGGCGCGCAACCTGAAAAACCGGGTCCAGTCGTACACACGGTTCGGTGGGCACACCAATCGGATTGCCGCGATGATCGCGCAAACCGCCAGCATGGAATTCGTCACGACAGCTACCGAAGCCGAAGCGCTGTTGCTGGAAGCCAACCTCATCAAGAAGCTGAAGCCGCGATACAATGTGGTGCTGCGCGACGACAAGTCGTTTCCCTACATCCTGATCGGCCACGACCATGACGCAGCTCAGATCACCAAGCACCGCGGCGCGCGCAACCGCAAGGGCAGCTACTATGGACCGTTCGCCTCAGCCGGTGCGGTAAACCGGACCATCAACACATTGCAGAAAGCCTTCCTGCTGCGGTCATGCTCGGATAGTGTCTATGAAAACCGGACGCGGCCGTGCCTGCTCTATCAGATAAAGCGGTGCGCCGCGCCGTGCACGGGCGAGATCTCGCAGGAAGACTACGCAAACCTGGTGAAACAAGCCGAAACGTTCCTGGCCGGCAAGAGCTCGACCGTGAAAGCCAATCTGGCCAAAATGATGGAAGCAGCTTCGGCGCGGCTGGATTTCGAGCTGGCGGCTCAGTATCGCGACCGCATCAGCGCGATGAGCCATGTGACATCACAGCAAGGGATCAATCCGCAGACCATCAGTGAGGCCGATGTGTTCGCTCTTGCCCATGAAGGCGGCCAGGTTTGCATTCAGGCATTCTTTTTCCGGGCCGGGCAGAACTGGGGCAACCGGGCCTATTTCCCGCGGATAGACCGGACACATGCAGATAGTGAAATTCTCGGGGCGTTCCTGACCCAGTTCTATGACGACCGTCAGCCACCGAAAAACGTACTGCTCAGCCATCAGGTCGAAGAGCAGTCACTGATCAGTGATGCGCTCAGCGCGCGGGCAGGCAGAAAAGTTCAGGTGCTGGCGCCACAACGTGGTGAGAAGCTGAAACTTGTCACCCATGCGTTGACCAATGCGCGAGAGGCGCTGGGACGTAAACTTGCCGACACACGCTCACAATCACGCCTGCTGGAAGGTGTCGCCAAGGTTTTCGATCTTGCCGATCCACCGCAGCGCATCGAGGTCTATGACAACTCGCACATCCAGGGCAGCAATCCGGTTGGTGCAATGATCGTTGCAGGGCCGGAAGGCTTCATGAAATCGCAATACCGCAAGTTCAATATTCGCTCCCAGGATATTACCGGCGGAGATGATTTCGGCATGATGCGCGAAGTTATGCAGCGCAGATTTTCGAGACTGCTCAAAGAGCATGGACCGCGCGGTGAGCGCTCCGCGCAGGACGAGGACAGCGTGGCACCGTGGCCGGACCTTTTGCTAATCGATGGCGGCCAGGGCCAGCTTAATGCTGTCAACGGCGTGCTTGAGGAGCTCGGTATCGAGGACCTGCCTGTCGCGGGCGTTGCAAAGGGACCCGACCGTGATGCCGGGCGCGAACATTTCTATGTACCATCAAAACAATCCTTTATGCTCGAATTGCGCGATCCTGTGCTTTACTATATTCAGCGTCTGCGGGATGAGGCACACCGCTTTGCAATCGGGAGCCACCGGGCGCGCCGCAAAAAATCGATTGGAACAAACCCACTGGATGAAATTGCCGGTATCGGTCCAGGCCGCAAAAAAGCGCTGCTGCAGGCCTTTGGATCGGCCCGCGAAGTCAGTCGCGCCAGCGTTGCGGACCTTGAACATGTTGCAGGTATCAGCCGATCCCTGGCAAAAACAATTCATGATCATTTCCAACAGGACGGTAAATGACCGAAGCATCAGATAAGGCTGTAAACCGGGGGCGGCCCGTATCGCCTGTGCTGACCCGGCTGCCCAATATCCTCACCTATGGCCGCATTGTTGCTGTGCCGGTGGTTGTCGGCTGCCTGCTGATAGGCGGCGATACTGCCCGCTGGGCAGCGCTGGCGACCTTTGCCGTGGCCGCGATTACCGATTTTTTCGATGGTTACCTGGCGCGACTGTGGTCGCTGCAATCATCGCTTGGGCGGATGCTGGATCCGATTGCCGACAAGCTTATCGTTGCTGCGGTGCTTATGATGCTGGCCGCTGATGGTACCGTTTACGGGCCGCATCTTTGGGCCACACTGATTATCCTGAGCCGTGAAATCCTGGTCTCCGGTCTGCGCGAGTTTCTTGCGCAATTGCAGGTTTCTGTGCCCGTCACCGAACTGGCCAAATACAAGACCGCTATACAACTCGTGGCAATCGGCTTCCTGATTGCCGGGCCCGCTGGTGACAAGGTGTTGCCATACAACACCGAAATCGGGCTGGTTGGCTTGTGGATTGCTGCAACCTTGACGCTCTATACCGGGTACGATTATTTTCGGGCTGGTTTGAAATACCTCACGGAAGACGACAGATGAAACTGCTTTATTTCGCCTGGGTCCGCCAACGCACCGGTATCGGTGAGGAAACCGTCGACTTGCCAGAGGCGGTGACCACCGTCAACGAGCTAATGGGGTGGTTAAGCGCTCGCGACGAAGGTTACGAAAGCGCCTTTGCCAACCCCAAGCTGATCCGTGCAGCGATCGATCAGCAGCATGTCGATCTGGAGGCGCCAATCGGCGGTGCCCGCGAGATCGCATTCTTTCCGCCAGTCACCGGCGGTTAGAGCATTTTTGCGCTTAATTGTATTCGGCACCGGCCCGCACTAAAGCCCCAACGCCTTGGCCAAAATCTTGTCGCGCCCATAAATATCATCGCGAAAATGCACACTACCGTCTTTGTTGGCCCATGACGTCAGATAAGTCACGTGGACCGGGATGTGTTTTTTCAGGTTCACGATGCGGCGTTTGCCGGATGCGATCTGGCTGGCAATCTTGTTGGGCGACCAGCCCTGGCCCGCCAGCAGTGTCGAGGCCAACTGCTCCGGGTTCTGCACGCGCATGCAGCCATGACTGAAATAACGGCTTTCACGGGCAAAAAGGCTCTTGGACGGTGTGTCGTGAATGTAGACATTGAACTTGTTTGGGAACATGAACTTGATGCGGCCGAGCGCGTTGCGCGCGCCGGTGTCCTGGCGAAGCCGGTAAGGAATGCGCCTGACGGTCGACCAGTCAATGCTCAAAGGATTGACCTGTTGGCCACCGGTGGTCAGCAAACGGATGTTCTCTCTTGCCAACGCACCCGGGTTGCGGCGCAGCTTGGGCAGGTACTCATTGTTGGCGATTGATGAGGGCACATTCCAATACGGATTTATCACGATGTATTTCATGGTGTTGGAGAACACCGGTGTGCGGTGATAAGGCTTGCCGACCACAACGCGAGCCGTATGGACGGTTTTTTCCTTGCCGTTCTTTTCATCAACAACTTTCAGGACCTGGTCGGCCTGGTTGACGAACACGTACCTTTTGCCGAGGTCATCCTTCATCCAGCGGCGGCGTTCCAGATTGAGCACAATCTGCTGAATGCGTTTGTCGATCGGAACCTGAATAGCCTTAAGCGTGCTTGGTCCGATGACACCATCATCATTGCGGCCGTGGCGCAGCTGGAAACGTTTCACGGCCGCGACAAGTTCATCATCATAAAGCGTGCCGGCTGGCACATAAGAGCCAGGCAGATCGCCAACAATCTCGAGCATCCGTGCAAGCACGGGCACACGCGGATCACTATCGCCCGGCTTCAGTGTCTTGCCAGTAGGCACCAGCGGCCAGCCACCTGCTGCGGCGATCTTGCGGTAATCAGCCAGCTTGACTTTAAGCCGGTCATATCTGGGCGTCTGGGGTTGGACCGTTTTCAGATAAGGCAAAAGATCTTCGGCCTGTTCGGCACCATCAATCAGAAACAGCGGGCCGGGGCCGTGCGGCTGGATGGCCAGATCACGGTTTATCGATGATGGCTTGATCCGGCCCTTTGACAGGTCGCGCGAATAATCAGCAAAAATATCCGAAAGCAACAAATCGAGCTCGGCGAGCACTTCAGGGTTTTTCGAGTCGATGCGGTCCTCGATGTCCTCAAGCGAATAATTTGCCGGATTGAGACCGTGTTCGTCTGCCGCCTTCAGAGCCTCCAGCAACTTGCGGCCCTTGGTCTTTGCGCCGCTGTCCCTGGTCCAGATCGGTTTGAAATTCCGATCCTGATAATAGGTGAACATCTGGAACAGGCGCTCATCGGTGCGGTCCTTGCCCAGATTAATCTGCCCGGAGGTGATGAAGGCCTCAATTGCGCTTGCGACCGACTCGTTGCCGGCGGCACGCGCCAATTGTGTGGTCAGCCCAAACATGACGATAATGGCCAGAAATAATTTCGCCGAACGTGTCATCAACACACTCCCCGTGTTTACCGATTCAGGCGGCGATTATAGCGTTTGTACATGTCATGGCCACTCGCGCGTCATCACAAAAATCACAGCCGATTCCAGCATGTGACGGATTGCACATCGCTGCGGGAGCGCTTTGGGTAGTGTCTGGTCATCGAGTTGATCAACAGCTGGTCAACACAATCATTTAGGGAGACGAAACAATGATCCGCAAGACTATCCTGACAATCGCAACGGCAACCGTAATTTCTGCCGCTGCTCTGGGCGCCACCGCTTCTACCGCTTCGGCTGGTGTCAAAGTCTATCTCGGCCACGGTGGCTATGGCCACGGTTGGCACG